>NZ_JAWRZK010000003.1:0-57339 GCF_056522965.1 Shewanella sp. ISS20 | reverse complement strand
GTCAGAGGTAGACGCTAACGCTAAATAGCGAATTTCCTCGGCAATATGTTGCTTAAATTTCTGCAAAAACGTGCTTTGCGGCAGGTGATACCACCGCGCAGTACCTTGCTCAAATTGTTCAAAATAGCCATCATCACGACCACGTTGCCCACCTAATGCCACTGTCATCGTCAAATCAGGGTACAGCACTTGGCGCATGCCATAATACGGTATGCGTGCTGCTTCTTGTACGTAGAGCCTTTCCGCCATGCCAGCAACGGGATACATGGCTTCATTGTTTTGCCCTGCTTGTACATTCGGTGCTGTGCCAATTTGCGCTTGCAAGAACGTTAGCAACCACTGGTGACCAGAATAACTGCTCTTAGTCTGGGTAGGATCAGTTTGACTCGGTAAAAGGGCAAACGCGCCAATACCCACTTCTTCTATCGCGGCTGCGTAGGGGTTGGATTTTGTGGCTTGGTCAAAAAAGCCTGGGTATAAAGCAAACGCACCAAAAACAGGGCGGCTTTTTTTGGCGGATTGACCTGCGATTAAACTGGATGGAGACTCAGACAAGCGCGGCTCTGATAAACGAATGAGTGCATCCCGATAACGGTGCATTTGGTTGATGGCATCGTCTGGTACGTAATCCGTACTTTCAATATCTTCATTGCTGTCATCAAAGTGGTTTTTATCGGTTTTAATGCGGTATTTAGCATCAAACAGCCAAATAAACTGCTTCTCTTCTGATGAGCCCGAGTCTGAACTTACGCTTTTAGGCAATGTCACTTCCAAGACAATATCCGGCTCTTGGTTAACTAAATACGAGCGTATTGATTGGCCCTTTTTGGTAAATTTCGGCTCGTGTGCCAGCCTAGCGGTCACACCATCGCTGCGTTTAAAACGAAAGGCACCGGCAAAACCATCTGTTAGTTGGTACTCAAAAAACTCATTTTGAGCGAGCTTCGTTGCACTGTTTTCCACCAATTCAAAACCGAGATCTTGCTCTAAAATCTGTTTCAAACACAAAAAGCACCATACTTCATAAATCTCGGCCACTGACTTCATCGAAATACTCGACTGATTGCCAAACACATCTAAATAAAATTTCAGCTCTTGCCAAATACGATACACCGCGCTGTAACCCGTTTTTTGCTGTAGCACTAACGACTCACGACTTAACCCCGTGTATGCGCCAACCTCTTTTAAAAAACTTTGCCCTGACACTTTTTGTAGTGGCTGCTGCCAACTATGTAACTCATTTAAAAATGAATCTGACAACCGTTGCCGTTCTGGCGCTTGGTTACTTTGCCTAAGCTTTTGTTCAAACTCCGCTAATTGCCGCTTGCTTTTGCTCACCGTCATTTTGATAAAGCGATTTTCAGGGGTATCAACACTCAGTTGCTTTTTTTCGACCGCGTAGCGTTTATCGTACTGGCCACTAGCAAAGCCTTGCTTGACTTGCTCCGCTAACTTATGAGGCAAACGGCCTTTTAATTTGGCCGCTTTGATATTAGCAACCGTCGGTTGCAAACGGCTATGGGGTGCGGCACTAATCACTTTTAAGCCTTGCTCAAAACGCTCCCTTAACGCGGTAAAATTAGCCAACCACATCAGAGGAAAATGCCCGCGTTGCTGGCTAGTCGCTGCGTCTTGCTCGGTTTTTTCTACCAAACTAAAGCGCCAAAGGGGGTAAACCTTATCAATGGCGTGGTACATGGCGGGCAAGTCTTGGTGCAGTGCCATTTTGGTTGGCAGCACTTCAAAGGCAATATGCTGAGTCTGTGTTTTGCCATTCAGCTCAAAGGTAAGTGGCAAACGTAACCACCCCACATCATTGCCGGTATTGATAGTGCCGGTTAAACGTGCAGGCACTACGCCCCTTGCGGTTTTTACTTCGGGGACAAAACGAAATGCCTTATTCACACTTTGGCTGCGGTGGGTTAACCGCGCATTAGACACTTCACTAAAAAAGACCCACTCGAATTGGTACTGAGTATTCTCAAAAAACAAAGGCGAGTTTAATGTCAGTTCTGTGTGTTTCGCTAAACCATTGGTAACAAGACCACTTTCATCTAACCCACTTTGTACTAAACCATCTGCAACCAGACCTTGCGGTTCAATAGCATTGATCAGTTCAGCCGCAGGTGCAAAGCGCAATTCGTAACTAGGTTGTATATCATTAACGTTCGCCCTGTGCGCCATTGTATTCTGGTACACGCTCAACCGCTGGCTAATATCATTCGCCCAAACCGAAAACTCAAAGTCGGGGGCTTGTAATCGTATTAACTCAGGCATTCCCTACCACTCCTTACACCATCACTGTACGGGTTCTGCTTATGGGTTGCATTCATTACAGAAGGCATCAAACAGCACCGACTCATTAAGGCCAGAAACTAGTAAAGGTGGCGCTGGCTAATCGCTCGCTCATCCACTGCAACTTCGCTTTTGAACGGCAAGGTATGCGAAGTACTTTTTCCTCATCAGTAGCGTCATCGACCACGATTTTTTCGCGATACAAGTCAGGGCGTTGATTAGCTTCGTCCGTTTCAGACGCTAACCAAATTGGGGCTAACTGGACTGCTAGTACAGTGCCCAGTTCGACTAACAAGGCCTTACCATCGGATGTAGTGAGTTTATCGGTATCACCCTCGACTCGCGGCAGAACCTTACACATCATAAAGTCGTCCCATACGGCTTTTAGAGTCAAGTCATCTTGTGGCTGGCTGCTGGCCACAGCGAGAAGAAGTTCATTTAAAGCACGAAACGCTAATTCAAATGGCGTATTTTTTAGCCCTGCATTAACGGCCGATAAAAACGCTAGGGTTTTAGAGCCATCCGCATCAAAAGTATCAGCTAAATCCGCTTTACTGGCGTGTGACCAAACGGGGTAACTAAGGCGCTTATTGCAACTGGTTGGGGTGAAAAAATCGTTATAGTCGTTCGGGAAAAACGCACCAAAATCAAAGCTCAGCGCTCGGTCAATCACCTTGCGCGAAAAGCCGTGAGTGGTTTCATCCATATTAACCGTGCCTGCAACGATTAAGCTGAACGGAATGCCTAAACCGTATTCGCAAATTAACTGCCACAGCTCGTCATAATTTTTATTTTCACAATTATCAAAGCCTAGCGCTTCACGTAGCCTTTCTTTATCAGCTATTTCTTTAATGGTGGCAGGCTTTAATAGGGCATCACTGCTGTAGGTAAAGCTGTCACCTGTCCAACACCATTCGCGGGTTTCTAGCACCGACAAGTAATCGGCAAAATACTGCTCAACAGGGGCAAGGTTCATTTCATCTAAACACAGCCAGTAAGGCAATACCTTATCTAACTCATCGCGTTCGCCTGCCACTACTAAACGCTCGCCTTGGTCTTCGCTTTCTTGAACTTCGATGGTTAAGCCACTATCAGCAATCGCACGCCAAGCTTTAGCGATAAATTGCAATACATCGGTAGTGATGTATTCGGCATTTCCGTCTTTTGCTAGGCGAGAAATATAACCCAGCAAATCACTCGGCTCATGCCAGTCTGGACGCACCGAGGTTAAACAATAGGTTTCAGCAAACTGCCCCGAGGTTTTAGCCTGCTCGCGCACAAAACGCGTTTTACCTGTACCTGAGATGCCAGCGAGAAGGAGGAAAGGTTTGGACAGAACAACAACAGAGCTTGAATTAGAGCTTCTCAGTATAGTTTCATGATCTTGTTTTTTTACTTCAAAGAGCGATGTTAACTCAACTTCGCTTTCAGATAATAAAGAGCTCAAGTCTTTTGAATATTCCACAAAATCATTGCTATCGGAGTAGGCTATTAAATCAGCCAGACCTGAAGAGTATTCTTGCTTCACATACTCAATAAGCTTATTAAAGAGGGCTCTTGGCTCACGGTCATTTTCACTAAATTTATTAAATCTATTCAACCAAATTAAAAATGAAAAACCGACTCGAGAAAAGTCATACTTTTCTTTTAATTTATTCAAATAATCATTGGCCAATGAGAATTTATAATCGTCAATTACGATTAAACCCTTATTGGCTTTTTTAGGATATTTTTGAACACTTTGAGTTGAATGAGTAGCCACGCCAGCACTTAATAAATTACTGCCAACACCAAAGTCAGATTTCTGCTTTATGTCATTAATGAAGTTAGTTGTGTAGCTTCCATCTTGATCTAACTTAACAACATCACCAACATAGGCAATAAAGTCATCCAAGTAAGGATCTGTTTTGTGCTTAAGTTTTACTAAAGTTACCGATTCTTTATTAAGCAGGCGAGATAATGCTAAACAATGTCGAATAGCACTAACATCTTGAGTAACTCCTTGTTTAACTTCTTCGCCATTTGCCAACAACTTAAAACCATTAACAGCTAAAAGAAGCAAGTCTCGTGATAAATATAAGTCCATAAAAAGATCCTTTCGCAATTAAAATGCTTGCTCTAAAACACTCTTAGCTATGTGATAAGCTAGCTTCGGTGGAACAGCATTCCCTATCATCTTGTATTTGCTTGGAATACTATCACCAATGAATTTAAAGTCATCAGGAAATGATTGAAACCTAGCGATCTCTCTAACAGAATATCTTCTGTTTTCAAGCGGGTGTAATATTCCAGAGTTTTCAGGTGTAGCAGCCGCTGTAATAGTCCCCATTATTTCATCTAGATTGAACTTTCGATAAAAATTAGGAGATCGATACCTTTTTATTTCTTTCCGAATACGTTTCAAGCGTTCTGGTAAAACATCATCAGGAATATTTTTCCATGAACCTCCAGCAGGGATGTACGATGATAGAAGCTGTGCCTGTGGTGACAATGGCCAAATCTGAAACTTTTCATCATCCAATATACTATTGTTGATAACTGTACTGACTGTTAAATCTGGTGAGATTATAGGAGAAGGGAAAACAAAATCACCTTTAACATCATTTCTAACTCCTATTATTATCACCCTGTGACGATTTTGAGGGACTTCAAAATCAGACGCTTTTAGCAATTTCCAATATGTACGATAGCCATGCTCAAATAATTCATTTTCAATACGTTGTGGCATTGGCATGCCTTTGTCATCTTTTGATGAAATAAAGCCTCTAACGTTTTCAAAAAGCACAACCTTCGGCTTTTTTTTATCTACAATATTCATAACACTTTCAAAAAGACCACCACGATGATCATCCATGCTTTTTCGATTTCCTGCACTAGAAAACGGCTGGCAAGGTATACCTGCAAGTATTACATCGATATCATTAGGGATTTCAGAATCTATATCGACTTCCGTAATGTCTTTTATTAATATCTCACCTAAATTATGCCGATAGGTTGCCTCAACAGTTTTCTCAATGTCATTTGAAAAAACAATATCAAATCCCGCTTGATGAAAGCCAAGATCTAAGCCTCCACAACCTGAGAATAAGGAGATAGTTCTAGGTTTTATTGATGCACTGCTATTTATCATTATTAACTACTACTAAAAATTCTTTATGAATGACTGTAGGGCGAAGCATGGTTTTTGTACTTTGCATTTCAACCAAGTTGTACTTGCCCAATGTTTTCAATGTTCTCGACACATTACTGACCGCTCTACCGGTAAGCGCTGCCAGCTCGGTTACCGATTGCGGCTGTTGCTCGGCGATTATGTTTAACAATTGCTGATTTTCTTTCGACAGCACATTGGCCACCGATTTCAGCGAGTCGAACCAGATATCAATGGGGTAACCAGGGTCCGGCGTTTGGCCTTTAATCCCAATCACGCAGCGCGATTGTTTTGCGTTTTTCATTGCTTTACCCTCATAGCTTACTCAAATCGTTTGCTCACTAACTTCCCAGCAAGTAGATAAAGCAGCGCTTGGCCAATAAAAAGACAGCACACTTATACAACATAAGCCGCGCATCTTATCAACTGCTGATAATATCGCAAGGATATTTTCCGTTTAGAACAAAACCGCCTTCGGCGGGGCTAGTTTTCGGTATGGCATGAAGTTATTCTGCACCTAACCGAGTTTTTGCCGAGCTAATCTTGATGCTCTTTCGGGCGATAAAACATCTGTTTACCAAAGACAAACTATTATCAACGCTACTGGATGAAGGTTATCCATTTAGACCAGTGGAGTTAGAAAACTTAGCAAAAATGCTGACCTGTGGGACGAGCCTGATAGGTGGTCGTCATTACCAGTGCAGCAATCCAGATTGTCCGGTTCTGTCGCAAACTGAGGAACAGGTTTATCATGAGCGATACTCTCTTAACTAACATCATCAATGTCACTTAACTTTTCTGGACGTCATTTTCCAACAGATATCATCATGCAAGCCCTACGATATTACCTGGCCTATAAACTGAGTTACCGGGAAATTGAGGAGATGTTCGCTGAACGTAATATCCATTTTGACCACTCAACACTGAACCGACCGTTGGGTTATCAAATATGCGCCGCAACTCGAAGCCATATTCAGGAAGAGAAAGCGTCGAGTATCAGGGTCGTGGAGAATGGACGAAACCTACATAAAGATTAAAGGTCGCTGGGCGCTGGGTTTACTATTATCGCGCCGTGGATAAATACAGCGCTATTATTGATTTTTATTTGAGTGAGACCCATGATGAACCTGCAGCTCGGGCATTTTTCAATAAAGCTATCAACCAACATGGCTTACCTGAAAAGGTCGTCATTGATCAAAGTGGGGCGAATGCTGCGGCATTAGAGTCCATTAATATTCGTCTTTGGCTGTCTGGTTGCATGTTGTTTATGATTGAGGTTTTAGCCATAAAATATCTGAATAATATTGTTGAGCAAAGCCATCGGAAAGTGAAGGGTAAAATGCATCAATGTTTGGGTTGGAAGTCTTGGGAAGGTGCCAAATCAACGCTTGCTGGCGTAGAACTTTGGTCCATGATAAAGCAAGGGCAAATGAACACCACCGAAAAGATGTAACCGTCCAGCGAACCACACCTCGCATCGTTAATCTGATTATTTGAAAATATCTGCTCATTGATAAATTTGGAGCAGGTGATGACAACTCACAAAACAAGTCAGCAGTGGCGACAGTTACTTTTACAACGCAATACTTTTAGTGGCACTAATATCGAATTTTGCCAGCAACATAATGTCTCGATTACCACCTATTATAAACAGCGCGCTTTACTGGGTAAGCAACAGTACCAGCCAAGCGTGTCAGAGCAAACATCTCACGTTACTCAATCACGCTTTATACAACTAAAACAAACCACCACTGAAGTCTGCACGCAAACTCATCAACACCCAGTGCTGTTTGATACCCGAACTGGCCAACTCACTCTTTCAGCGGATTTAGCAACAACGGATATCCTTACCATCATTAAGGGGCTAATGGCATGAGGATGTTTGTTGATGTGCCTTCCGTCTATTTATGTGCCGATGCTGTCGATTTTCGTAAATCGATTAATGGATTAGCCGCCTTAGTCGAAGCCGAGCTTGAACTACCGGTGCTCAGTGGTGCGCTATTTGTATTTTGTAATAAAGGCCGTGACAAACTCAAATTACTTTATTGGGATAACACTGGCTTTGCGCTGTGGTATAAGCGATTAGATAAGCATAAGTTCAAATGGCCCAAACTCATGTCACCCACAATGACATTAACCGAGCAGCAATTACACTGGTTATTAGGGGGTTATGATGTCATTGGCCACAGTAAAATTGATGTGACGGGTAAGCAACTACTTTAATATTTGCGATCAATTGATGATCATCAAAACAAGGTCAATTAGCACTACAAAGCCTTTCGATATGCCTTAACATAGGCGTCATGAAAAATGAACTCGCCCTTACACAGCGCATTGCTGAACTTGAAAAACTGTTAGCGCAGAAGGATGCACTCATCGCAGCCTTGGAAGAGCGCTGGCGCTTGGCTCAACAAAAACAATTCGGCAAAAGTGCTGAAGGCTTTGTTGGGCAAGGCGAGTTATTCAATGAAGTGGAAGAGATTGTTGAAGCCATTGAGGCCGAGCAACAAACCATTAGCTATACCCGCAAAAAGCCTGTGCGTAAGCCACTGCCAAAAGACTTACCTCGCGAGCAAGTTATCCATGATATCACCGATAAGACCTGTGATTGCTGTGGCGGTGAGTTACATAAAATGGGCGAGGATAAATCAGAAAAGCTTGAGTTTATTCCAGCCAAAATCAAAGTGATTGAGCACATTAGGCCTAAATACGCTTGCCGCCACTGTGATAAATCCTCGACTCAAACGCCGATTAAACAAGCCTCAATGCCAGCGATGCCAATCAATAAAGGCATTGCTACAAGCAGTTTACTCAGTCAGCTTATCACCAGTAAATATCAATACGGGTTACCGCTTTATCGCCAGGAAGCGATGTTTAAGCAATATGGCATTGAGCTCAGTCGCCAGACAATGAGCAGCTGGATAGACAAATCAGCCACCCTCTTCGCACCATTAGTTGAACGGCTTAAAACAGAGTTGTTAAAACAGCCCACGTTGTTTGCGGATGAAACGCCATTAAAAGTGGTGAAATCCGATAAAGTAAACAGCTACATGTGGGTCTATTGCTCAGGTCGAGATTCACCAGCCCCGAATAATCCTATCCCTAATATTGTGCTTTACGACTTCCATAACAGTCGGGCTGCCGCCTGCGTGGTCAATTATCTTGATGGATATCAAGGCTATTTGCACGTAGATGGATATCAAGCTTATGAAAAAACACAGGCAACCCTAGTGGGATGCTGGGCACACGCTCGTCGTAAATTTATCGAGGCAAAAAAGCTGCAAGGCAAAAATAAAACCGGCAAAGCGGATATGGTATTAAGCCTTATCCAAAAACTGTACGGTGTAGAGTCACGCATCAACGATAAAAGTCCTGATGAAAAGTACATTGCCAGACAAGAGGCTAGCCTGCCTATCCTAGGCAAGCTAAAAGCATGGCTTGAGCAAAACCAGCCCAATTTAGTGGGTAATACCAAACTGATGGAGGCAGCTAATTACCTGGCTAATCAATGGCACAAACTCATTCGTTATGTTGATGATGGCAGATTGAGTATTGATAACAATCGTGCAGAGCGAGCCGTAAAACCGTTTGTGATTGGCCGAAAAAATTGGTTATTCAGTCAGACAGCTAATGGGGCCCATGCCAGTGCCACGCTTTACAGTATTGTCGAAACGGCAAAGGTCAATGGCTTAGTACCATTTGATTACATCATGGCTTGTCTTAATGAACTGTGCCAACCAGCACCGGATATCGACAGCCTGTTACCATGGAACTTTAAAAGATAGGTGTAGTTGCCCAGACGCTTACGAAAAGATGACACCATGGGAACAATTTTATTCTTTAGCTGCATAATTGTATCTGAGAGATCCTGCGCCCTTAAAATATAACAGCAAGATCTCAGTTTGCGACAGAACCCCTTACAGCTAACGCACTTGCCACTTACGCTGTAACGCTTAGGTGATTCACTATGGCAGCCGTCACAGTGATGTTCTGATGTGAACATCCGTTGTTGCGCGAGAGTAGCCTTAATGCATTCATCTTCTATTGTTGTGCGTTTTTTCGTCATGGGATGTTTTATCTTAAAAATAGACTCGTAAAATCCAATCAACCAGGGCTGATTTCGTTTGGATCGGTCGGGATGTGAACTCAAGTAGCTCACGTCCTTCAAAGGTGCCTATCACTAACATCGCCCCTTTTTCTACAATCCAGTAATTATTATTTTTCGTTGCTTTAAATGAGCCATTATCTTCAATGGCAACAAAATCACGTGAGTTCAATGTAAGACCTTTTGTTGTGTTTGGTTTGTATTCGAAGAGTTATACCGATATCAACATGTTTCGGAAGGCTATGTTATCGTCTTTTTCACAGAATTAATGGCGCGATAAATAGATGCTTCGCCGAGCTGATACTCCTTGGCAAGTTGACCAATGGTCGCCCCTTCAGCTCTTTTATCATAAATTGCTTGTTTTAAGATGTTTGTGAGTTTTACAGGTCTACCAAATTTGACACCATTTTCATGGGCTTTTGCTATGCCTTCAGCCTGCCTTTCTGTTCGTAAGTCATTTTCAAACTCTGCAATCGCAGCCAACATATTGAACATGAGTCTCCCAGTCGAAGTGCTCGTATCAATGTTCTGATCGATAACGAGTAAATCAATACCTTCACTTTGGAAACGCGAAGCAATCTGGGCTAAGTGAACAACTGAGCGAGCAAGGCGATCTAGTCGAGTTACCACCAAGGTATCCCCTTCACGCAAATAACTCATGCAAGATTGAAATTCCGACCGTTCAGTTGTCCTACCACTGCGTTTTTCTTGATATATCTTGTTGCACTCAGCTTGGTGTAACTTGCTGAGTTGCACCTCTAAGCTTTGACCTCTGGAGCTTACCCTGGCATAACCAACTCTGGACATAAATTATCATTTCTCATTAAATGTTTTGATAATTCATTTATGATAGTAGTTTTGATAGACAATAACTAGGGCTATCAAATAGTATACTTTTTGAGTGGGTGTTTCTATATAGCTAGCTATCTTTTGTTTGTATAGCTAGCTATTATGATTTAAGATAGCTAGCTAGTAGTTTGATTTGAATGTCGCTAGCTTATAACTGATAGCTAGCTATCTTTTGCTATATGGAGAACTGAATAATGGCAGTTATAGCATTTGCACAAAGTAAGGGTGGCGCTGGAAAGACAACCGCTTGCGTTACATTAGCCGGTGAGCTGTGTCGTCAAGCATATGATAGTGGAATACAAATTACTCTGATTGATACCGACCCTAATCAACATAGCGCTGGTTGGGCTAAGAAAGATGGCTGTCCATCAAATCTGGTTCTGATAGAAAAATCAACCGAAGATACCGTTCTGGATGATATTGAAACTGCGACCTCTCTAACTCAATTTGTTTTAGTAGATCTTGAAGGTTCAGCTAACTTTGCTGTGACGCAGGCAATTAGTCGTGCTGATTTGGTTATTGTTCCATGTCAGGGATCTGAAGATGATGCTACCGAAGCGGCAAGAACTATCGGATTAATCCGCAAGCAAGGTCGCTTGCTGGGTCGGAAAATTCCCTGCTGTGTTTTACTCACTCGCACAAGTGCAGCGATACAAACTCGATTATTGAAATTGATTAAACAGGATTTTATTGATAGTGGTGTTCATATTCTTAGTTCAAGCTTGATCGATCGCGAAGCATTTAGAGCTGTTCGTAGCTATGGTGGGACGGTAAACAGTTTAAACCCTGCGGTAGTCTCTGGAACAGATAAAGCAGCCATAAATGCTAAAGCTTATGCCAATGATGTAAAACGTATGCTGTTGGAGGCTAATAAATAATGGATAACACACGTACTAAGATCGTCATTGATGAAAGTGATGAAGATATTTCGCTTTTAAAAGTGTTAGCCGCAACAAGTAATAAAGCTGAACCTTTGACAGATAGGCAATTGAAGGAAGTTGAAGCTCAAAGTGCCACATTGGGCTTCACGCGCCGCGAAAAACGTAAACGATCGCCATATGTCATTCAAAAAAACATCAAAATTCGTGTTGGAATGGATGAACTTTTAAGCGAATTAGGTGTGGCAGTGGGCTCTAGGAGTGATCAGGAAACATTTGATATTGCTATTGCTAAACTGATTGAAAGTCTCGGTTCCGTGCGGCTTTCGAACATGTTAGACGAAATCACAAAGTGATAGCTAGCTAGTTTTTGGATATATAGCTAGCTATATTTTTGGTGGCTAGCCATCGTTTTATATATCTAATTTGTCTGTTTTCATACGATCTTATATTGGCCAGTAATGATGGTTCAGATCATTACTGGCCTGTGCCAAGAATTAAGAAATGAGGAATCTAAATTCATGTTACAAATACAGTATAACGATATCGGTAAAGTTCGTCTAATTGACATACCACTGTTGCCCTCTGGTTTACTCATTAAGTGGTTGGCAACCAAACCAATGTGGATGCAAGAACGCGTGATTAAACAGCTTACATTGATGCATTAAGCATGTAAGAATGAAAAATTTCCGCTGATATTGTACTAATCGAACGAAGTCATCGGTTGGCTTTTGTTGCATTCTTGTTGGTAAGAATGAGGGGTAGACAGTTAATACTTTACGTCTTGATAGTTGTAATGGAGCAAACTCTAATAGAATAACGGAACAAATTAATGGAATCATTGCACAAAACAAGGCAATTGAAACACAAAAACGCAGTATTGCTATATTGACGAGGTTGTCATATAGTTACCGCAGGAGATCTGACACATCAGCATGTGAGAAATTTTGTACCAGCGAAATTTCTAGAAGCTACTAGCCTTAAAGGGCTACAAAAAAACCGCCTATGGCGGTTTTTTTGTGTCCAAATTTTAAAAAGTTATACTTTATTGAACCAAAAAATCATATAATTAATCACGTCTGCTAGGTTTATCTGCTAGACACGATAAAGGCACCCTAATCATTTATGTACAGTATAAATGCTTAGGGTGGGACTATGTTCTGCCCTTTATGCTCTTGTTCTCTGGGGTGGTACCCAGCATCTGGTCTTAGAACAAGTCCATGAACCTTAGTCGTGTTGATGTGTCAGATCTCCTAATTTGATGCGTCTTGTTTCATGTGTTGACCAGAAGCAAATGGAACCACGGCTCCTTGTTTGGAGCAAAATACCAATGTCTATTTTTGAATTGGTCATTCTTGTTATATCCATTATTGTTGCAGCAGGTGGTGTGAAAATCACTGTCGGCGATATCAATATTGGTAATACACGTAAAGATGACACCAACAAAAAGTAAAATTTTTCCCGTCTTCGTGACGGGTTTTTTATGCGCTAAGAATTTATTGTGTAGCCTATTAGTAAGCGCCTAATTAACCCCACATTCCAATAGCATTGCGCTTTTGCCAAGCTACCTCAAACTTTAAGAGGTACTTATGACTTTATCTTTGATTAACAAACAACAATACTGGCAAGGCATCTTTGCCCAATTTGAAAGAATGAACACCTTAGATAGTTGATTTTGTAACTTTTTCATGTTTAACTTGAATTTGTAACTTAATCAAGGGGTGGATATGACTGAGGTTAAAAATAAACATGGCGGCGCTCGTACTGGTGCTGGTCGCAAAACTAAATATGAAAAAACGGTTGTTACGCGAGTGCCTGAAAAATATCACGATGTGATAGCAGCTCTCATTCGGCACCTAGATGAATGTGAGTTGGTAGATAAAAATTACAATGACGCTGTATCAGCCCCAGTGTTTTTACGTTCACTCAAAGACAAACCTCAGCAAGTGACGTTTACTGTTTCAGCGATTAAGAAAAATGATTAAGTTACAATTTCAAATTCAAGTCTTGTGATTGCCCTCATGTGGAAAAGCTAGGGACAGAAAAGAGCTGCCCCCAGCTTTACCACAATCAGTCTGGTTAGCGTTTGTGCTGCCTAATGGTTTGCGCTCTGCGCTCAATAAGTTCTTTTATTTTTGTCTTTACAAGACAAGGCGAAATTTTCGCTTTTGATGATCGATTTACCATTATGAATATTGTGCGCATAACGACTTTGCCACTCATTCAATATCAGTGCCGAACGCCTCAAAATCACCACTAAACCTCTGCCAAAAACACAAAAAAACAATTCTCAATAATTGGTCAATTTCACCACTTTGATAGTTCGCCCGAAAATAGCCATCAACGGCTCAAAATAATAAAACTGCTGAAACTATTCGGTATGGCAGAATACATACAATGCGACTATATATAGTTGCGTGGTGTTCTGTTGGTTTGGTATAATCACCTCCTATATAGCAGGAGGTATAATGACGAAAACGGATAAATTATTAGCAAAACTCAAGTCGTCCAAAACACTAACGTGGCATGAATTAGCTGGTGCGTTAAAAATGCTAGGTTATCAACAAGTAGAAGGCGATGGTTCAAGGGTTAAGTTTGATAATGGCATTCCGAAAGAGTTAATTAACCTGCATAAACCGCACCCTAGAAATGAATTAAAGGCTTACGCATTACGCCAAGTCAGAGACAAATTAACCGAATGGGGGAAACTATGATGCAAAATTCAATGACATATAAGGGATATCACGGCTCTGTAGAAATCAGCCCTGGCGATAATATTCTGTTTGGGCAAGTATTATTCATTTCACCGTTGATCAACTATGAGGCCGAAACAGCCAAAGGGTTAGAGCAAGCATTTCAAGAGGCAATTAACGCTTATCTTGTTGATTGCGCACAACAAGACATTCAGCCAGAGAAGCCTTGTAAGGGATCGCTTAATGTTAGGTTAGGACATGACTTACATTTAGCTGCGTCTATCGCTGCATTTCAGGCATCGACTAGCACGAATGAATTTATCAAAAGGGCTGTACAAAAAAGTGTTGGATTATAAGCCTTGATGGAATTTCTAGGGTTTCAGCATAGAACCCAAATAGATGATCAAGAGCAAGAATATGATGTGTTGATCCTGAACCGCTAGCTTTAGATTCAACAGTAGAAAAGCGTCTTTAAATGAGGCGTGAATCAGTTCTCTAGAGATTTGATTCATCGTAAGGCAAAAAAAGCCCCGCTGGAAGGTAAAAGCGGGGTGAAATCGGGCGCTGTTGTGCCTGGCGTGAATCACTCTGGTGTAGAGTGATTCACTGGCTCATTTTGACGCCCACCTAAGGGGTTGACAACACACCGCCGAACTCAAAAACACACTGTAAACACTGAACTTCAGGTTTACAGTAAAGTCGCCATACGTTGGCAATCCCTCTTGTATAGCGCGTCAATTAGCTTGGCCGATCCAGCGACAATTAACTTGGCCGGTTGAGACTCGGTTTAATTTAGTTTGTTTTGGGCTTCTTTTCGCCTGTAGCTTTCTCCTTTGCATTGCAAAATTTTCGCGTGGTGGATCAGCCTATCGATTGCAGCTACGGTCATCACGGTGTCACTGAATAACTTATCCCAATCTTCGAATGATTGGTTTGAGGTTATTATTAGGCTATATCTTTCATAACGATGCGCGATAAGCTCGAACAAGACGCTAGTTTCTTCTGTACTTTTTTGCACGTAGCCTAGATCGTCTAAGATTAACACTGCAAATCTGTCCAATTTGACTAGGGCTTCTGGCAATCTCAGCTCTTCTTTCGCTTTTTGCAGGTGCTGCACAAGTAGGCTCGCACTCATAAATTTAACTCTATGCCCTTGCTCTACAAGACGATAACCAAGTCCAGCGGCAATATGTGTTTTACCTAAACCACTGGCACCGAACAGCAAGATATTATCTCCTGTTTTCAACCACTCAGCATTATCGGCTAAATGCCAGACTTGCTTCTTGGATAAGCCTTCAACTTCGCTAAAATCATAGGTATCAAGATATTTACCTATTGGTAACGTTGCTTCTTTTAAGCCTCGCTGCAATCGCTTTTGTTCTCTGCAACTGAGTTCTAATTGGCATAATTCAGCTAAGTAACGCTCCACCGGCCAATGCTGCTCTCGTGCTTTCTCAGCCAACGGTTGCCAATGTGGAAGTAAGCTCACTAGCCGAAGCTCTTTGAGAATAATAGGCAACGTTTCAACTGACATATTCATTCACCTCGTCAAGAATTTGCTGATAAGACGCTAAGCTATGTTGTTGTACTTTAGGGTTAAATTCCCACTCTTCGTCTTTTAAAAAACGTTCTTCACAGTCAATTATGTTTGGCCGTTGCCCTAGGTTTATCCCTTCGAGAACGAATCTTCCTACCGCTTCTTCACGATCTGATTTACTGGCGATATTGAGTAACCTAACCATATAAAGACTTGCTTCATCAGCACTTAGTAGAGCATCGACATTCTTCCATATTTGGCGATAGTCTTCATTTGGAAGCAGTTGGTCTCGCCATTGGCACCCCCTGAATGCTCGAGGTTTTTTCATCAGTGCACCGATTAAGTGACGATAATTAATTTGATGACCGCGATTATTTGCTGACGTATGTACGCGAGTGAGCGTGGCGGTGTGCACTCCATGGCAATAGATATCTAATTTTTTATCGAAAAGATGCACGCGCAATGTTGCACCGACGAGTCTGGATGGTACTGAATAAGTCACTCGTTTTAACTGAAACGTACTGGTGCTCGATACTTTTACTGGGTAAATTTCGTAATTAACACTTTCAAATTTAGGTAAGGGTTGTAATTGTCGTTGCTCATCGATGAGAAGTGCCATAATACGGCGATTACGTCTTTGGACGACGTCATCAATAAATGTTTCATACTCGTCAATGCTATCAAAGTCACTTGAACCACGAATAGCCAAAGCTTGTCGGATTTGGTTTTTTAGATGATTGTTGGCGCTTTCAATGGCACCATTTTCATGGGCAATGCCGGTGTTATTTTTAGAAGGTTTGAAACCATAATGAATCGATAATTCTGAAAATCGTTCAGTAAATAATGTTTCGTTGGAATGGTTTTTATAAGCAGCGCTCAAGCTATCCGTTCTGACTTCCTGTGGAACACCATTTGATTGTTCAAAGGCATTTTGTAAGCCTGTAGCAACAGCTACGAAGCTTTCTCCGCCGTATACGACTTGAACGTAACTCCAACCACTTGCAGGTAATCGATAGTTAAAAAATCGATGCTTAAGAGTTGTTCCTCTAATCGTGACAATGAAATCCGCCCAAGTGAAATCCATGATCCCCAACTGACCGAATTCTTTAACTTGGCGAAAAATAACCTCTTTATCTTGGCCATTTATCTGTCGCCATTTTTGAATACGTCGCTCAAGGGTTCGCCTTAGCGTTACAGCGAAAACATCTGAATATTCTTCGCAAAGATAATCAAACACGCCAACAGGAGTAATAGTGTCAGAAAGTTGTAGGAGTGGTAAAACGACGGGGTCCCATACAAGTTCTAGGGGGTCGGTACGAGTACGGTAGTTTCGAGGTTTTGATGGGCCTAATTGTCGCTTGCCGGATTCAATCCGTCTTGCAGAGCGTTCCGAAATGCCAGCTTTGCTCGCTGCAGTAACTTGAAGGTGATCTTTTCGTTTAGACATAAATAGCCTTATTTGTTGATCTGTAATTCGATGACCTGGCACAAAGAACTCCCTTAGAATCTTTGTCCAGAATGTATCAGATCAACCGGCCATTCTAATTGTCGCTGAACCGGTCAGGGTAATTGTCGCGCAATACTCTTGAGCCGTTTGTTATATTTTTTCACCCAACTGCACTATCCCACATCCCCAGTTACCGTCATCTTGCTTAGTTATAAAAAGGTTTATTTTTGTTAGGAACCTACTCTCTTTAGCCATCCACTTGACCAACTTAATCTTGGAATCGTTACCCTTGTAATCTTTCTTTTTTACATGTGACTGCAAAATATCTTGTATCGTGCCTGCGGCGAAGTCTGTAACACTTAACAAGTCACTTGTTAAGGGATCATCCTTAAAAGGTTTAGCAAAACCAAGAATCTCAAATTCATAATCGCAGTACATTTTTAAGATATTGCCGTATATCTTTTGAGTATCTTCAAAAGAGCGTTCATTACCATCTTCATTAATGGCGTCATTGTCGCAAAGCCACAAGGTTTTTTGTCCTTGATGACCAAGCAAGCTTAAAAACATACATAGTGGATGCAATACCCTTAAAAGCTTCTCTGCATCCTTTCCTTTCCAACCAGAAAAGCCATGATTAGACAGTTGTTCCACTAGTTGCTTATGAGATGCTTTTGCATCTAATCCAAAAACAGTTTCAATACTCCGATCAATTGAAACCGTTACCAGCGCTCCATGTATGTACTTATCTACTAAGTCGAGATATTCAGATAATGCCCTTTTGATTGGACCATATCTCAAGTCTTTATAGTTGAGCTCTTTGAATGGCTCATTCAAAGAGTGTTTCCCCCGAAGTTCTTTTATATATCTTTCAAATACAAAGCGTTTATCAGCAGAAAGAATAAGGAATGCGTAAGTAGAGAAATCGGAACCTTTATGCTCACCACCAAAATCAGACATTATAAATAGCCCATCATCAGCGCTAAAGTCAGGTAGTTCAGGGATCTTATAAATATCTTTGGCAAGTAACCTCGCGTATAAAGGGTAACCATCATTCATACGCTTAAAGTCGTGACGGTTTTGTTTTCTAACTCTCAAACGAGCTCTCCACTCTCAAGAAAAATGCATAACGCCCGCTTAAGGAGCAGCCAACGCTACTTACAGCATAATACCGTAATCACACAAACCAAAGCATAGTAAAAATGCCGCGCGTTGGCCGTACCTCTTGAAGCGTTTGTTATGAAACAGACTATCGATAATCTTCAATTTTGAGAAACTCCCTGAACGTAGACTCCATTTCGTCATATACCTGTATTTTTAACTTGAAAACTAACTGCTCGTATTCAGTTTTACCTGGATCGTTACTTAGGAAGAATACCGTGTTTATTACATTGTTAATATCAAGCGCCACATCGCAAGGGAAGTACAAACGATTTAATTCAAAGTAATCAATTAATGCCTTACATTTGTCGTCAATTTCGATACTGGAATCTCGGAGCTTGTGATCCGCTAAAAGCGCAAGTTCACTCATAAGTTTGTAGAGGTTAATTACTACTGTCTCTCGCTTCACATAAAGGTTACTGAACACAACTTCGTGCTCTTTTTGGATTTTAGCTAACTGTGATTTAACATCTTCTAGCTCTTTTTGATGACTTAACCGCTGATCTTCCAACGCTTGGGCATTTACTAGTTCATACCTTTTTATTGCAGCTGACGCTAATGAGTTAGCAAACAACATAGCAAGAAAGCCTATCGCAGCAGAACTACCAGCCGCAGCTAATATTGTTAAGAATGCTTCTTTTAATTCCATACAACCTTCTGATTTTCATAAAGTTTATCGGTTAGCATGCGTTTCTCCCTCATTAGGCCAGTAAAAACGCGCAAGCTAAAGAGTTAAAAACACTCAAAAGCATCGACATTTAAATACGACTGTATATCCATGCATTGTTAGTCGCTTTACGATAGAGCCAAACATTAGGCACACAGATGAGATTTTGTCGGACAACTCGTTCGTCAGTTTTCGATTCACTCAACAAGTGATAACAAAAATTAGTTATCCAGAAACTGTGAAAAATGATCGTATTCAGTGCGTGAACCAGACTAGGTAAGTCTGATTCACGGCGTATCTTCTGCTGCGGCTCAAGGCCGAGATAGCGTTACGCTATGATAAGAAAATCCTGTAGCTCGAAGCCTTCATTTAATTCTTTTTGAAACACCTTGGGAGTGCGGCCTTGGCCTGTCCAGGTGATCATTTCGCCGTTCACTTCTATCTGATATTTCGGCGGTCTAGGCTGGCGTGGCTTCTTGGTTATTGCGACTGAAACGGTGCCTAGATCTGCTGGAGTTAATCCTAATTCAGCCATTTGCTTTTTAATGGCATTGAGGCGGGCGTTTCGTTCGGCATTGTGAATTTCCGCTTCTGCTTGTTCTTGTTCTCTGGCGTCCATGATTGCGGTTAACTGTTTTTGAACGGCGTGGAGTTCTGGCAAGGTTAACGCTTTGGCTTCGGCTTTCAACTTGCGGAAATGCGTTAACTTTTTAAGGAAATCGGTCATAAATGGTTTTCTTTAATATAAACGTGGTCAGGGAGTATAAAAAGTTAGCGCTAAATATCAAGCGCATAGCGGTGTTAGCGAGTAAGCCTTGAGATTATACTTGTTTGCTTATCACGTTAATTAACGGCAAATAACACTATCTAAGCACAAAAATGCGTGTGGCTAAGAGAAGAAGAGCGTCATTAGAGACGCTTTTCTTGTGGTATTAAGCATTCATGGCTTCTTTCAGCGTTTTACCAGCCTTAAAGCTAGGGATGCGTTTGGCTGCGATGGTCATAGGTTCACCTGTTTGAGGATTACGTCCTACACGCTCGGCGCGAATTGTTGATTTAAAGGTGCCAAAGCCTGTGAGCACAACTTCTACATCAGTCTTTAGGGTTTCAGTAATCGTTGCGATAAGAGTTTTTAATGCTGCATCCGCTTCTTTCTTGGTGATGTCACTGTTGATGGCGATTTTTGCTATGAGTTCTGTCTTTGTCATTGTTTTGTATCCAGTGAATAAAAATTTCGCTGGTAACATGCCTGCTTTTTTAAATTGTCGCAATATTAAAGCGTTGGGCGTCTTACGGTGAAAGCTTCATGCGTGATGACAAGCAGCGGCTGCGCCGCCCTCTGATTGCTCACTGGTGCATCGTGTATATCCTATCTCCTTTTGATAACGTAACTTTTTCAAGATTGTGAGTTGGGGCTGTTACTCAATCCGTCATCATGGCTTGAGCTGGGCGTTCCCTTCGGGCGGGCTTTGCGCTTCGCGCCCCGCGATAATGATTAGCCGGTGCAAAGCGCAACAAGTTGCAGCACTGGCTAATCATTCCTGCTTGCCAATCCCTAACGCAAAAGCCAAAGACAAAGCCAAAGACAAAGCCAAAGACTAAAGCACTAACAGCCCCTTGCCTGGTTAAGTGTGAGTAAGCTCGCGCTTGTCCTTCGCCAGTCATGGTTTTCCTGTGCAAAGCGAATATCAATCACGCCGCGCTTTGACTTCTAATCTGTCTCACGCCACGACCTAATTTTCAAGGGAAGCTGCGCCGCTTCGCGCCCTTGAAAATCAGAACGATGGTGTGAGAACAGGAAGTCAGGCGCAGACGAGATCGATATTCAACCACACAGGAAAACAAGCCATGACTAACTCACTCCCAGCACAAGCAACTCACACTAATACCAGTCAATCTACTGTTAGCCTCAAGACACAAGCAGGCTCTCCCAAGCTCGATATTTCTGAAAGCAAAACCACAACCACAACTGAGTTATTAATCGCATTTACCGAAATAGAGCTAACGCTGGCCGTTGTTAAAGCAAAGTTTGCGTTAATTTATTCTGAAGAAGATGACTATATTCTTGGCGGCGCGTGTCAAGATTCATTTTCTGAAGGTGTTAAGTTTTGCGTTTTGATGAATGAGTTTTTGGATTACGCCAGATGCAGCCGCGAAAATCTCAAAATACAGCCAATTGTTAACAACATACGAAGCCTGATTTCAAAAATGCCTGAAATTCTACAGTCTGAATTTTGGCTAGGCCACGATGAAATGAATTGCCCATACATGTGAAAAACAAATAGCGGGTGAACAGGCGTTGACAGGGCGCCTGAAAATTTAAACGACAAATTCATGTAAACACAATACAATAACTTTAATACTGACAGGTGATAAAATGAACGCAAATCAAACTAATCAAATTATACTCACTGCCGAGCAACTGATTAATATCGTTGGTCATGCTGCTACGCAAGAGCAGTTAGACAACGTAAGGCGTGAGCTTGACACTAAAATTGAACGTGTTGCTAGTGAGTTAGATGCCAAAATTGAGCGCGTAGCCACTCGAACTGATAGTAAAATTGATTCCCTGAAAAATTGGATGCTTGCGACTGCGTTTACAATGATCGTTACCGTGGCAGCAGCTACGGCCTTTCTTGTTGATAGGTTGCCACCGCAATAATTATTGGTTTCGCATTTAATACAGCCCTTTTTAGGGCTGTTTTTGTTTCTACTCTCCTATCAGTTGCGGCCAAAGCGAGTTAACGCAGCGGCTTCGCCGCCCTCTCGTTGTTCTCTGGTGCATCGTGTATATCCTATCTCCTCTTGATAACGTAACTTTTTCAAGATTATGAGTTGGGGATGTTACTGGCTCCGTCATCATAGATTGAACTGGGCGTTCCTTCGGGCGGGCTTTGCGCTTCGCGCCCCGCGATAATAATTAGCCGGTGCAAAGCGCAACAAGTTGCAGCACTGGCTAATCATTCCTGCTTGCCAATCCCTAACGCAAAAGCCAAAGACTAAAGCACTAACAGCCCCTTGCCTGGTTAAGTGTGAGTAAGCTCGCGCTTGTCCTTCGCCAGTCATGGCTTTCCTGTGCAAAGCGAATATCAATCACGCCGCGCTTTGACTTCTAATCTGTCTCACGCCACAACCTAATTTTCAAGGGAAGCTGCGCCGCTTCGCGCCCTTGAAAATCAGAACGATGGTGTGAGAACAGGAAGTCAGGCGCAGACGAGATCGATATTCAACCACACAGGAAAGCAAGCCATGACTAACTCACTCCCAACTCAAGCAACTCACACTAATACCAGTCAATCAACTGTTAGCCTCAAGACACAAGCAGGCTCTCCCAAGCTCGATATTTCTAAAAGCGGCAAGAATAAAAGCAAAGGCAAAAAAGTAGTCAAGCCTGTATTTGATATGTATCAAGAAGTGACTAATCAAATAATTGAGGCGTTAGATAATGGAGTTAAGCCTTGGGTGTGTCCTTGGAAAACAACTGGCGGCTTTGGTGGTTTACCTGTGAATTTTCAGAGTAAGAAAGCATATAGCGGCATTAATATTTTATTGCTTTGGGTTTCTGCAACTAAATTAAATTTTCCATCTAATTACTGGCTCACATTTAAGCAAGCCTCAGAGCTGGGTGGCTGTGTTCGCAAAGGTGAAAAAGGCACTCGAATAGTTTTTTATAAAATGCTTGAGGTTGAAGATAAAGCCACAGGTGAAAAAGATAATATTCCTATGCTTAAATCCTTCGTTGTATTTAATGCTAGTCAAATAGATGGATTAAAGCTTGAGGTTGTGACCGTTGATGATGAATCAACTTCATTTGAAGCCATTGAACGAGCGGAAATGTTTTTAAGTGCTACAGCCGCGAATATTAAAGAAAGTGGCGCAAACGCTTATTTTAGACCCTCAACCGATGAAATTGTTTTGCCCAGTCGCGAACGCTTCACTAATGGCGCTGATTTTTATGCCACCGCTTTACATGAGTTAACTCACTGGACGGGGGCAAAGCATCGACTCGATAGAATTAAAGGGAGTCGTTTCGGTTCTGAGGATTATGCGTTTGAAGAATTGATCGCAGAGTTAGGCGCTAGTTTTTTAATGGCGGGGTTGAATATTAGCGGTGACGTTCAACATGAATCATATATCGCCAGTTGGTTAGAAAGGTTGAGAAATGACAAGCGTTATATTTTTAAAGCGGCTAGCGCAGCATCAAAAGCTCACCAGTATTTAATGGAACTTACTAGCGAGAAGCAAATAGCAGCATAGAAGATAACGGGCTTAATGATAAGTAACGATTAAGCCCCTAAGAATTAAGAGGGTAATATGAACGAAACCAAAGAAGAAAAAGCAGCAAGAGATGCAAGGGGAATAGCATGGCTTGGTGTGACTAATCTGAGTCGTGGGGTTAATGCGTTACTCAATGGCGATAATAATAAAATGCTTGCAGAGATATTTTACCGTCATGCTTTAGGAGATTGGGGGTTAGCGTGTGATGATGATTGGCAATCTAATAATTATGCGCTTGCTAACGGTGAACGAGTAATATCCGTGTATTTATTTTCAGGGGTTAATATTTGGATTATTACCGAAGCCGATAGAACGCGAACTACAGCGTTATTGCCTAGCGAATACTAATACCCCACAGCAAGATGATTAAGCCGCGCAAGCGGTTTTTTTGTGCCTGAATTTCAACTTGAAAATGTAACTCTTTCAAGTTTTCTCGCGATACTTATGCCCTGGTACTGCTTCAAATGGCAGCGGCCTTGTCTATAAATCCCATCGAATCCGAAGTAAAAAAAGCAAACAAAGCTGACCGAAAAAGTAATAGTTAAAATTCACCAATTAGAGACCACACCCCACGCAAGAATCAATAAATTGATTCTCATGGTTGTCTGTGGTGTAAGTCATTGAAGCAAAAGCATATAAAACTATTTGTATATAAAAACTATTTTATTGAAATCCATTTGAAATTTATCTTAAATCGTATTAAAAAACTAATACAAAAATAATATTATTGTATTAAGTTGCTGTAATCACAAATGAAATGCTGTTTTAATACACTTTTAATAATAATTGTATTATTTCGTATTAAACCGTTGGTATGTGAGGGTTGTCAGTGGTTTTTATTTTCATTGTGTATTAAAGTTTAATACATGAGGTAATACGATTTAATACACTTCATAGTTATGAATTAATATAAAGTAATACACCTGATAATCAGTTTTAATACAACTTAATACAGTGGGGTTTGATTGCTATGAGTAGAAGTAAGGTTGTGCAAGTTCCTTGTGATGCTGATTTATATGAGAAGCTAGCTGCTTATCGGGATAAGAAAGGTTTGACGAAGGATGCCGCCGCAGCAC
Organism: Shewanella sp. ISS20; assembly: GCF_056522965.1. Taxonomy (NCBI): domain Bacteria; kingdom Pseudomonadati; phylum Pseudomonadota; class Gammaproteobacteria; order Alteromonadales; family Shewanellaceae; genus Shewanella; species Shewanella sp. ISS20. Next base: position 33,208 of record NZ_JAWRZK010000003.1, on the reverse strand, counting down.
GAGAGTTGATCGCACTGGCGTTGAGGATCTTGGAACACTCAGAAGATAAAGAGGTGTTGTCTACCCGTGAATTGATGGAGGCTATTCTTGAGTACACTGTCAAAGGATTCTATCAAGGTGGGTTGACGTTCTATCAAACCTTTGACGAAGAAAGGTTAGGTGGTGATATGTCGGTGCGAAAGCAGCATAGAAGTATAAATCAGGATAACGCGCAGAAGAAGATTGCTGAAATATTGGCAGGCCAAGAAAGAGGCTAATAATAAATTAGCCTCTTTTTCTATTTATTGGTTATATTGTTTTTTCTCCAATATCGAATTTTGGCAGTTCGATATTTGGAGTGCTTCGAGGTGATATTGCTTGGTGATTATCTATTGCTATCTCCATAAATTTATCATTGGATAAGCTTGCTAACCTACCTTCTTGTTGATTGTTGTTTGTCGGGATTACATTTGTAATGTCATTGCTTAGCGACTTGATTGAATTTGCCATAACCTTGTTTTTTGTAGTGATGGAATCAATGGCTTCATTGACTAACTGATTCGTTATTTCGCCCTTGTTGAGTCCTTCTGGTATTTTGCTTGTCTCAATAATTATGGCGTGTTTATTAGCGTTAGCCAGCTTGCTTGTTATATCAGTGGCCAGTTGAGTTGTGTCTTGAGTGATGTTTTTATCTAAGACTACAATTACATTATCTCTTAGTTCAGTTGGCTTGATAGTTTTTGCATCATTATTGTTGGTTAGTGCGATAATATCAGCGTTATCTTTATTTTGGCTGTTGATGGTTAATGCGTTTTCTACGCCTACGGCAATTATGCTGTAGTTGGTGTTGTTCGCTTTGTTTATGCAGGTGTGGTTGCCAGACTTCGAGCCTAATATTCGTTTGGCTACTTTTAAATTAGTTTGTTGATTACCATTGTTATCTAAGTATGTAATTTCTACGGCTTTAGTTTCACCCTTGTTATTGGTTATATTGGCAATGAGCGCAGGGTAAGTTTTGCGAGTTTCTGATGAATAAACATCATTGTGGAAACGTATGTTGTTATTGTCGTTGGCTACTATTCCCAATTGTTTTAAATAGAGTTCTGCTGGTGTGTTACTTAATGGTTTTGATTCATTGAAATATTGCAGCGCTCTAGCTTCGAGTTGGCTTTGCTTAATTGGGGTCGTGTCTTTGAGCTGCTGATGCTTATCGTTTTTGGTTAAGTCGAACTTCTCTGGTTCCGCTAACATGGCGTCAGCTTTAAATAGTGCTTCTTTGAAATTGCAGTTTTCCTTCAACATAATTAAATTGATTAATGATCCTTTATCGCCTGTTTTCCAATCTTTGAAGTAACCACGATATTGGCCTGTGGTGGTAACTTTGATGTTGCCGTCCTTTTCAAAAGCTAGAGCGTCCTTGTCTGATTTGTCTTTGTTTATGTCACCCAGTAAACGTGCAGCCAATGATTCAGTATAAGCGGGTAGCTTCTCATTGATGATTGCTGTCATTTGCTTAATGTCGAGGTTGCCGTTTATGTCCTGGTACTTAGGGTTTTCTTGTGGCAATGGTTTGTCATTAAACAATGGTGAATGTTCAGGGTAGTGCTTGTCTCGTGTTTCTAGTGCTGAGGCTTTATTCGGATCGTTATTTATCCAAGACAGCATCATTTTCTTGGGATTGTCTGTAATGATTTTTACATGCTGGCTGGCGCGAGTTATGTCAATCATAGCGCGGCGAATATTGGTTAGCTTGGCATTGCCTTTGATTGAGGTTATGACGTTATTGTAGGTTGCCCCTTGAGCCATGTCTGCCGTTCGAGTGTAGGCGTAATCCCAGTGCGCATCTTTGAGTTGTGTAGTCGATAGCGTCAGAGTATGGTTGTCGCTTGACGTTAGCTTCATACTCTTATCATCAATGGTGGTGATACTGTAGGTCTTGTTTCCTTCCATTTCGCGCTCAATATCACTTTTTCGCAGCATGATTTTGTCACCTGCGGCTAATGGTTGCTCTGATTTAGTCCATAGGTTCGTGAACTTATGGCCGTGGTTTTTCGGGTAAAAAAACTTTTCTTCGCCAGTTGTCATGTCTGCCAGCGTGAGCATGTTGTGGCGCTTATCTACGTTCGTAATTTCAAAATAGTTGTCTTTACTGGTTGAGAGGATCAGCCCTTGTTGGTATGGCATCATGGTAGCGAGTTCGTCTTTGCTGGCATGAACGCCGCGCAAGCGTGTGACAATTCGCTCTTGTTCGCTGAGGGTGCCTTGTTGTTGTAGTCCAGGTCTAATTTCGTGGGTGATATCGTCCCGCTCTTTATTGGTATAAGCAATGATTAGGGTGTTTTCTCGTGCCGCTGGGGTTCGAGATAAATATTCGAGCGCTACGGTGGTGGGTAGTGCTTCGGTTGCTAATTGTTGGTCTTTCTTTGTGTCGCCTGTGATGGGCTTGAGTGTGGAGATAATATTTTGCGTTTGTTTGTCATGTTGATTGTCGGATGGTGGGTTTTTGTCCTGTTGTTGGCTGCTTTCTACGGGGTCACTTTTGTAGTTACTCGTTTGGCTGATTTGATACTCGCTTGATTGCTGCTGAATTTTATCAATGGCGCTTTCACCTTGTCGGTCAATAATGTTGTGTACAGCACCTAGCAGGGTGTCGTTTTGTTGTCTTTTTATATCTTTCATAATGACGCTATCAATTGCGCCCTTGCTCATGGCTAGTTCAAAAGGTTTTCCTGCCTCTTGTGCAGTGAGCTGAAACTTATCACCAATGAACACGGCACGAGCGCCAGTGGACTCAATTAGTTGAGTGAACTTATCCATTTGGGCGTTGCCCGTCATTGAGCTTTCATCGAGTAAAAACACGGTGTTGGCGTATTGATTCGGCGTTGGTTCTTGGCTAAGGAAATTGCTTAATAGTGATTGCACTGTTTGGCTTGCTACATTTTTATCTTTGAGTTCGTTTACTGCGGCATGAGTTGGTGCCAGGCCGATAAAGGTTGTTTTTGGTGTGTTTTTTCCAGTTTGAGCCTGTTGCTTATCAAGCAATGCTTCGCTGTGATGAACCAGTGTTATTCCTGTTTCGAGCATGGTTGACTTGCCTGTACCTGCAAGCCCTTGAATAGCAACAAAGCGGTCTTTGGTTGTGGTAATGAGTAGCGTTGCGTCCTTTTGGCCGTCAGTCAGACGGGTATTCTCATTGAGGGCTTGAGTTGCCAACTCGCTGCTGATTAGTGGCGAAACTTGGCCTTTACCTGCGTTGAAGCGGTCTAAAATTCTGGTTTCGGTATCAATAGCGGCTTGGGTTGTCCAGCGTGTGCCGTCATGGTATTCCGCGCTCAATGGTTGCGGGGTATGTTTTGATTGAGTTTGCGCAAACTGCTGTAGTTTGGTTTCAATTTCGGCCTTGGTAATGCTGGTGTTCTTTTCTTCAAAAGCGTAACGAATGGCTGTTGATACCAGTTCTTTGTGGGTAAATCCTGCTTCTTTTTCACTGATATGGTTGAGTGCAAATTCTACCGCATTGTGTACTAACCCTTTGTCTGTGTGTTGGTCACTAATCACGGCAAGGGATTGGCTAACGTCTTGTAGTAATAGGGCGCTGGTTTGACTATTAACGAACTTTTCTGGTGCATCGGTAGACTGCATGATGCGGTTAATGCTGGATGGTTTGATTTCGCTTTTTTCTAATCGGTCATCAAATTGTTGAAGCTTATCGGTGTATACATCAATACGCTTTACGCCTTGGGTTAGAGTCTCGTGTAGCCATTCTTTTGATGCGCTGTAGGCTTTGATATTAACGATATGGTGCGTGGCGTTAGCGTTGATATTGGTCGGCGTGGCGGCGTAACCATGATTGAGCGGAGCATTATGTAATTCATGTGCCTTGACCGTGCGAAATTTGCCCTCACCATCCACTACAGTGACGATTTTAGGGGTTAGTTCAGTGACCGTGTAATGCTGTTTATTAAGGCCACTATCATGGTGATTACTTGTCATATACAAGCTATCACCCTTAGCTATGTGCAATGTGTCGGGTCTGCTAACGCTATACTGGGCGGTTTTGAACGCCTTTGTGTTGGGGTTAAGCTCTGATTTTTCGCCGTTGATATTGACGACAGTTAACGTGTTATTTTCGCGATTAACCTTATCAATGGTTAAGGTTTGTTTCTGGTTGCGTCCCGCCACTTTCCCCCATGACGTTAACACCATGCCTTTGCTGTATTGGGTTACAACTTCTCGCTGCTCATTACTCATAAAGACAGGGTTTAGCGTTGGTATATTTACGCCTAAGCGCGACACGTCCCCTCTGTTTTGTAGTTCTGTGCGTATGGCAGTGTTGAGCTGTTTAACGTCTTTATGTGTTGAAGCGACAACTTGAGTTTGGTGTTTGTGTGGTAAATCTGCATAAGCCTTAGCAATAGCACTAACCCGCTCTACATCACTGCGTTCTCTTAGTGTTAACTGGGTATCACTTTGCTTGGTTGCCACCCAATTGCTTTGATGGATATTGCCCTTTTTCAACACTTCAATAGCATTGCCTGCTTTCATGCCTTGCTTGGCATTAGCGTGGTTAAGCAGTACCAATTTACTGTTACCTTGCTGCGCTTGAGTGATAAGGGTTTGCAGCTCTGACGTGCCCAGTTTGTTGGCGTTCTCAACCACAATTAAGTCACGGTTAGTATTGGTTACGTTGTTATTGAAGTTGGCTAACGTGTGGGTATAGCTAGGTTTAAAGTGGTTTGCAATCCACTTCACAATGCTTGAGGAATCTCGACTCACGGCTTTCTGAGTCTGTTGCTCTGTGTTTTGGTCAGGGGTGACTATATGGACGTGTTTACCATTGGCTTCACCTACATGCAGTAATGCCGTTGCCAGTTGTTTGCTGCTACCAAACACATTGACTAAGTTCACTTGCTTGGTGCTGGCAAACAACTCAACGATTTTTTTCTGATTGTCGCTATTTAACCCTTTACCTTGTAGGTGCGCCGAGTCTATGACTTGGCGCATCTTAACTGTTTTCGGTTCAATGCTTTTAAGCAGCTTAGCCTCAGAGTCTATCTGCGCTTGCGTGGTAAATATGGACGCCTCTTTATCTAGCGGTATGAGTGCGCCTTGTTGAATTTGTAAATCAAGAGCAAGCTTAATACTGATTGCATCGAGCTTTTCCCCTTGGGTAAAGTGGGTGGTGGCCGCTTCAATAAGCTTGGCGTAACTTAATATATTTTGTGTGTTACTGCTGTGGCTAATGGCGCGATTAACCGCATCTAGGGCTGCTGGTAATACGGTATCGTGTTGCGGCTCTGATTGTGCCTTACTCATGCTGTTTGCAGCAAACTCAGTTAGGCTAAAATCGCCTTGCGTGGCCTTACTTGTCCACTGGCTAATAAGTGTGGATTCAGCGGTATATTCCTTGGCTTTGCGCGTATCTTTCGCCGCCACATCTTTGGCCGCTTGGGAGTCCAACCCCATGCTTTGGGTTTGTTCTTTGATTTGCTGGCTGCGGGTTGAGAACGAATCTATTAAGTCTTGCGGTACACCTTGCACCTCAAACAAATTATTACCCATTGGGCGAGTCTGGTAGCCCATTTGTTCAACACTACGAGCTAGGGCGCTTTGATACAGTGACGTGTAATATTTTTGATGGTTATAAACCCGCTCACCCGTCCCGTTAATGATGCCGCCCTTTTGCTTGAAGCTACTAGCAAGCGCCCTTAATGCGCCCTGGCTATCACGGGTCATGTTAGCGGTTAATGAGTGGGTATGTAGTTGCGGGTCGCTTTCGCGGCTGGTTTTATGTCGCACCATTGCAAACAGTAAGTTACCCGTATTTTCAAATGATGTCGCTTTAGTGGTGGGGTCGGTTTGTCTCGCCTGGGCAGCATCTTTTTCTATGTGCGTTAGCGCAAACTTTACCGCTTCATCATGTGCGGTAATTAAGCGTTTATCGCCCCCAACCAGCGCTAACAAGCTAACAGACTTTGGCGCGGAAAACGTAAAATCAAAGCCGTTTCTCGCGTTGTCGTTTTTGACCTTTAGTGAATCACCATTTAATTCGCCAGCTAAAACATTCGTAAGCTGCTGTTCTTCTACTGGCTTGCCGAGCATTCCTTCTTGCTGCGCTAATTTGCCAAACCACTGGGTATTAGGTTCTGCGCTTTGTTCTTTGAGGTAATAATTGGTATTGCCGTTTTGGTCTGCTTCGTCTTTTTCTAGTGAAACGTCAGGCAAGTTAAGGTCTTTTTCTTCACTCAAATAGTAAGCGGCTGCGCCGCTTGCACTTGATGCGATAGGGCTAATGGAAAGCATAGGTTGCCTCTCGAATAGCCCTATGGCTATTCGTTAATGGTTGATAAATTGATAGGAGGGGTTACTTGTACTCTAAGTTAGAATACTTAATTGTTTTCGTAGTTAAAGCATTCAATTCACACAATGAATAAGATGTTATAGCGCTGCCGCTCATGTTCATAAATTGAAACGATTCATTCGCTCTATCGTATCCAATCCTGCCGTGAGCAAGCAGATTGCGGGTCGTTTTAAGCTCTGATATAGCCTTTATATATTCATCGGTTAATTCAATTTTTACTTTGAAAAATAATTCTGAAAACGGCATTTTCTGTATCAAGCGTTCTGCTTCATCATAATGAATGCCCTCACGAGCCAATATATTATTAGCCTTAAATCTGAGGTTTCGTTCTAAACAACTAAATGCCAAAAAAAATTTACCTATCCGTAGTGCTAGAGGTTCGCAATTAACTAAATTCATTGTTTTGTACTCCTACAGCTCAATGTCATCATGCAGACCAATGATCTGTTCTTCTAGGTTTTGCGCATCTTCGATAGTTTGGTTTTGCGCCTCAAGATTGGCTTTCTTTTTTACATCACTTTCTTTTTTCTTGGCCTTGGTTTCGCTCGCTGTTTCAGTGGGTAAATTAGCTTGTGCGTTGGCCTGTTTACGCTTATCCAATAAGTCTTGTGCTGCCGCATTGGTTTTATCATTGAGCGCTGTCATGCGCTGAACTTCTGCCTTGCGTTCATCATCGTTATCATCACCTTCATACATTTTTTCATGTAGCCCTTGTAACGAAGTTTTATCATTTTTATCGAGGCTAGCTGTTGCACTGTATTGATGATAATTAAGGTTCCATTCAATCTGTTTCATGCGAGCTGATTGGGTGTAGTCGCGTTTGATGAAGGGTGGGCAAAGTGACTTCATCTTGTCGAAAACAAGATCAACCTGCACAACTGGGTATTTCCCAGGTGTGCGTAACCAGAATTGTAAATCTTCAAGCTGCATGATTTCTGAATCCATCACAATCGGACGGGTGATCGTGTTATGCCCAAGAGATACACCATCCCTTAGCTCATGTGCGCCATAGCTATATTGCTCTCGTGAAATATCAACTTCTTGATCGCCTAAATCCGCAGACGATATTTTTGCCATTTCCCTAGACGGTGAACGGAAATACAGGCGAGTGTTGAGTAAGTCGAAGATTTCTTTCGCGGCATTGTCGCCATAGATTTTTTTGAGCTGTGCAAACGACTGAAAACCAATCACATAACAGCCGCCAAACTTGCGAACCTCCGCAATGGTTTCACCCAATTCTGGCAGTTTATGCAAGCTCGCGGCTTCATCCATGATCACCCAAATACGGCGGTCTGGGTTTTCTTGCATTTCTAAAATGGCCGTTGATGCAATGGATAACCACATTGAGATCAATGGTCGCAATGACGCATGTTGTTGTGCATTGCTTGATAGGAATAGAAACCCTTTTTGGCTGTCATCCTTAACCCAATCACGAATAGAAAACCTGCGGCGTACCAGCTTGCCGTTTTCATTCCTGGCATCCAAATTTTCTAAAAAACGCAATGATTTGATATAGGCCGCTAGCACGGACTTAATCGAAATCGCCGTTTTTTGGATTTTGTCAGAGACTAAAGAAGCTGACTCCGTGCCTTTTAAATATTCGCTTAATGACTCAAGTTCAGACGTTAGCATGAGTTCTAACAGGCGTTCAGTTGTGCGGGTTTTCTCGTTTTCACCCATGAGCTTAAAGGCTGTACTAGATAAAATAGTTCTGGCTGATTGCACCCAAAAAGGATCACCTTCCCCGTGCATAGGGATTAATGCCGAGGCCATGTTTTCAAAGTCAGAAGCTTCTTTTGCATCACACCAAATATCCCAAAAAGCACAGCGTTCATCAAAGGGGTTTAAGATCACATCACGCTTTGGGTCATAAAACTTACTGACAAAGGTACAACCCTTGTCATAAATAATGGCCTTGTCACCTTTTGCGCGAATTTGAGTTAACAATTTACGCAGGGCAACGGATTTTCCAGCGCCAGTGGTGCCGTCAATCAAGAGGTGTTGGACTTCAAAATTCTTTTTGAAAATATGGAGTCCATCGAATTTGAACTCTGATCGCTTCTTGGCTTTTTTGAGCGCCTTAGCCAGTTCTTCGGGAGTGCCTTTTTCCATGCCACGAATAAAGTAATCTTCGGTCTGCTCGTCACCAGTTCGCTTAAAGTAGAACATGGCGAGCATTAGAAAGATAAAGCCCATCGTTGCGCTAATTAAGAAGTAAATCTGTGTCCACAGTAAAAACTGCTCATTTGCTTGGATTAATACCGCATTTTGCAGTTGTTGACCGAGCGTACTGGTATAAGTAACCCCTTGCCATTCGGTGTGAACCACATGACTTGACGGTTTAACTAAACTCACCGCTTGGTTAATCCAGTATTGATAGGCTCCTGCTAAAGTTTCTTGTCCTAAAAACAAGAAACATAACAGGGCTGTTAACGCTAATACTCCGTAACACGTCCAGCGAATAAGTACGGCATTAACCTGTACAAACATGCGCAGGTTATGAAATAGAATTTGACCGCCGCGAGTATAGTTACTGCCTTTTGCCCGTTTATTCATGTTCATCCCCTATTGCGCTGAGGTTGTTCTGAATGGATTACGAGCCTGTTCTATGGCGTTGTAGTAATCAGCACTTATACTTGTTAGGTAGGTGCCGTGAGGTGTCTGTTCAATTTTGATTAGCATCTTATCGGTAGTGATAGTTGCCATTGGATTCTCACTTATATAAATAATTTGTGCGGAATTATTTGTATTCATATAAATCGCCCCACTGGAATCCTTATCATCGAAAAATGGAGACTGAAACAATATCTTGATTTGTTCTGGATACCGCTCTTTGAAAGCATTTAGTAATGAATGAAATGTATTTTTATTAGACGGGTATGAGAGTAATAGTTTGCCTAACTTTTGTTTGTCGTCAAAAAATAAGGTGGCGTAATATAATCCAGGTTGGTTGAGTTGTTTGCCAGACAATCGATTTATAACTCCGTTTTTCGGATAACCTAATCTTGTGATTGGTTCATCAGGGTCTTTAAATGTATATTTTTCTCTTATTTCTGTAAGGGTAGTTTTTCCCGTAGTAAAACCAAGAATATCAATCTCAGCAAAGGCGCTGCTGCTCAGTAAGCACAGAGATAAGAATAAGGTTGTTAATGTTTTCATTGGGTTTCTCATTTGGTTAATCATAATTTTGAGCCTGGATTAAACGGGTTAGATACACGCTGGTTTTTGTCCATTTTTTCTTGTTCTGTCATGGCATTTCCTAGTATTGGGTCGGAAGGCACTAATTCGTACTCTTTTTGCGCATCGGCAAGTGCCTGCTCACGGTCAATGCTGGTCACTTGGCTGTGAATGTGTTGCGGTTCATCTTTGTAAACGTCAGTTCTTATCTCGTTGACGCCTTGTTGTGCTGTGCCGTTAATGCGGTCATATTGGGCTTGGGCGTAATAATCTTGGATAGGTTCGTTACTGTTTCGGCCTAAAATATCAATGGACGCTTGGTGACTGATATTGTCTTGCTGCACTTTGTTGAAATCCACAGGCGGCGGTGCTTGGTAGCTGTTTTTTACATCGTTGTGACTTTGCGGTAAATCACCACTGACTAATTGAGCCGCATAGGATTTAACTTGGTCGCTTTGGGTAAATTCCTGTATGTATTGCTCACGCATGGCGCGTGTTTCGGCGGTATCACCGTGAACGATGGCCTCAAAATCTCCCTTGCCTTTATTCTGTCGATCCTTCTGCACATGATCTACGAAATCTTGGTTAAGATTGCGATTGACAGCCAAGTCGCCACTTTCAACACGGTTAGCCGCTTCACTGTATTGTTGCGCTTGTGCTAGCAATGATTGCTGTGTCTTTGCGCTATCTACACTCTGGTCAAGACTGCGTAAGAATGATGTAGTTTCACCTTGTGATTTGTTATTCGTTTCACCGACTTGCTCACCCGTGTTAAATGATTTTACGGTGTTTATCGCAGAGGTAAATTGATCGCTGTATGATTGCTGCTTGCTTTCACGTTCTGAGTCACTGAGTCGTGTAGAATCTGATTCATCCGTTGAGCCTTTCATTCCAACAGTCGCTGAGCCAGACGCACCAAACCCAAGTATGCCCGATCCTGGTGTGCCAACCTTAATCCCCGCTTCAGCACCCACATATCTGCTGGTTAGGTCGTTAATGGCTTCCTCTTTGCTCACTCCGAACTCTTTGGCATAAGACGATACGACACTTGATAAGTCAGACACACCTTTGTTGCTTGTGCCGCTATCACCTGCTGAGGCGTTACTGCCGTAAGTTTGATTTTCGTTTGTTCCAGACGTGAGTGACATAGCGCTATTGGCTGCTGCTCTTATGTTCTGGCTGGTTTGTTCCCCAGCATTTAAACTGGCGGTTGTCATTTGGCTGGCTGATTGTGACAGCGATTGGGACATAACATTGCTGCCGCTGATATTGGCCTCAAGGCCACTACTTATCGCATTCTGGCCGTTAATGACTTGCTTGCCTGAGTCGAAGGTTGTGGTCTCATAACCATTCGCACTTTGTACCGTGTTGCCGTAAGAGCGGTCGAGTGATGTGGTATCCAGTTTGTTGGCGTGAGTGTTGTTGTAGCTGTAGTTATCCACTTGCGCGTTGCCAAGGTTTATATCCCCACTGGCGGCACTGGCAGACGTGCGTGAATTGACGCTATTCATCATGCCCGCAAATTGGTGCGACATACTGCTCATTACTGCCGCGCCGCCTTTCATCAACAACGGCACAATCAGAACAGGCACACTCATCATTAAGAAGCCTGTCATGGCCGCATAGCGAGAGTGCATTTCTTGCAGGGCGTCAGTGTTGCTTAATGTAATGCCGTGATAAATATCAGCAACAGCGGAGGTATTCAGTGATAAGCGTGTCGTCATAATGAAGTTGATTAGTGCAAACATGACAGGCCATGTGCCTAAGTAAATAAAGCCCTTAATATAGTTACCGAGCACCAGCGCGGTAAATTGAGGGATCATAGCCAATGCCACGACTAAGAACGCCACACAGCTAAACAATAAGAACAAGATGGATTGCAGCATCGGCAAAAACTCCCTGGCTTGCAGTGCCATGCCTGCCCACATTGAGGTGGTTTGCATTTTGTTTTGTGTATAGGCGTAGTTAAAGGCCGCTGCTGTGTTATTGGTCATAGCAGCGTCATCGGCCAGGCCATTGCGCAGTGCGTTAATGGTCATATTTTGCAATGTGATTTGAGACGCGCTTTTACTGATATTGGCGTACTTCTGATAACCGTTTTGCATACTTGATGTTAAAAATGCTTCGTTTGATGTCGCCTTATTGCCATAGACCCAACTGCCTAATAGTTTAATGTTTTGGGCGCTTTCAGCTTCAAACATTCTTTTCAGTCGTGGTAGCGCATCTTTGCAAACGGGATAATCGTTACCCATCTTTATTGCTCGCAGTGGTGACGGGTTATTCTCCGCTAAGAACTGCCAAATGTCGGGAGCATTGGCTAGTTGCTTCCAGGTGTATTTGTTGTTGAGCAAAATGTCACCGCGAATACAGCTACTCATGTAGTGCTGCCAGTAGCTTTTTAACTGTGAGTTCTCAATCTCATTGTGGGACGATAAACGGTACAGTTTAGCGCCGAACATCATGCCTGTTTTACTGTACTGTTCATCGTTGGGAACGTGAAACACGTCCTCAACGGTTTTGGTGACGGCATACATATAGCGCGAAGCCCACGAAGAAGGGAGGGCGACAATGATAGGTACATTGTCCACACGGTAGTTGCCTGTAGGGTCGGTTAGGTCGGTGATTTGTACTGTGGCCGTGATATTGAATAAAAACGGTACCGCAAAGTAAACGGCTGCCCATTTCCCAATATCTTTGTGGTCTTGCTTCATAAAGTAATGAAAGCTAGTTGCTACCAGTGAGAACATGGCCGCGACTTGGATTATGCTAGCGAACCCATCTGATTTGAACAGCACGGCGATAGCATTCATTACTTGTTTGGCTACATCACCATTGGTATATGTGAAAATCTCTACAACCATGATTATTGCTCCCCAAACGATAAATTACTTTTGGCTTTAGCGCTCATAGCCCCAGTGATTTGCGTTCTGATTTTCTGGCTTTGCATAATGAGTTGGTGCGCTGCAATCGCTTCTGTTTGGGCTTTTTGAGTGAGTCCATCTAAGAATTTATTCGCGCGTAGAATGTCGCGTTCAATCAGTTCAATATCTTTCGGGTCGTTATTGGTGGCAGTGATTGACGTTCTCACAATAGAGAGCATATTTTGCAGGTAGATAGTGACAAATTGAACGCTGATAATTTTTGCGTAAGCCTTGGTTTCTGGGGCTAATCCTGCCTCTAACTCCGTGCGTAAAAACACCATGACGGGAAGCGTGGTGTATTCCAACAATGCCTTGTCATTATTGGTCAGTGCAACATCATTTTGCATTTTTTGAGCAATAGACGTGAGCATTGTCTCAACGCGATACTGCAATCCTTTGGTGCTGGAAATGGTTATTTTCCCTTGCGTGGGTGAAATACACAGCTCTGCTGCCTTGTTGTCACAGACGTATGTTTCTGCTTTTCCACCTTCAAGCAAACTATTAATGAGGTTGTTATTGTCGGCCAGCAATGAGCCGTAACGCTTGCTGTTTCCTGCGGCATCGTAAATATAGGTGCCTGAAATGGACATTAGAAATTCGGCCAGTGTTGGGTCGCTTGCCAGGAATGAGTTTTTCATAATGGCTGCCCACACGAGATTGGTATTTTTGCGCACCATATCTTTAAGGGCAGGGTCATTTTTGGCATTATTGAGTTGGTTATCCGCTTGACCGCCTGCGCCGCACTGTTGTTGTCCTGCTACCCAATCCGCGAATGCGTTGTTTTGCGTCCCCATTGTTGAACAAATAAATTTCTGACTACCAGCCCCCGTAAACCCCGCTAAAGCAGACACGCCCGCTTGCGCGGCTTCGCATGAATTGATTGACTGATTAAGGTACTTATCAGCAATTGAAATTAGGTTATCTTTAATGGCTTTGAGTTGTGGCGCCCATGTTTGTAATGCTAGCTCTACGGCAAATGGTACGGCGTTACTAATAATGGCCTTCCCTTGCTGAACCAGTGCGTCTGAGCTGATATGGCTAAAACCGCCCATAAACATATCAATGCCGCCGCAGCCTGCGGCAATGCTTGGCGCTTGAACACTAATCAGTTGCGCGTCCCTGATGGTGCTACGAACAAAGAGGTTGCCGCCGCTGTAATAGTTGGCACTTTGGCCTTTAAATGCCCCAGGATTGGTGACGTTTGTTCCGTAGCCAAGACCATCAAAGAATTGGTCTAGTGAGCTTGATACGCCAGCGCTATGCGCCATAGGGCTGGCAAGTAGGCTCATTGATACCAGCGTGGCTAATAATGTGCGTTGTTGGATTAATTGCATGTGTGCTCACCTTCTTTGTGTGCGCGTGAAAGTGTTGCACGAGTTTGGCACCACCTCGTTAAGTGGCGATGGATTTGACGGCTAAGCAGCGCGTGAATGGGCTTTAGTACCCACTCAAAGATAATCAGCACGGTTAACAAGCTCAGTACCAAGGAAAAATCTATCATGGCTGTGCTCCTTGCAGGCTGGCGACAACGAGCGGGTCATTCAAACTTTGCTGGTAGCTTTGTTGCAGTTGCGCCGCCGATACATCACCAACACTGAGTCGTACAAATTTGCGAGTGTTGACGTTAATTAAAAACGTAGCTGGCACGGTAATGTTTCGCGGGTTTTCAAAAAAGGTGCTCGCTATGTCGGGCGTTGGCGGAATAGGGACTTCAAAGCCTGGGATGCCTTTGCTGTCGAGTGAAAATGCGTAGGTGAATGTTCCTGTTTGCGCGGCTAGTTGCTGTAATTTAGGGGCGAACTGGTGGCAGTAGGGGCAATCAGAGCGAAAGAAAAACACCAACGCATAATCTGCGGGATTTACGGCCTGCTGATTGTGCGTTGAGGTGCGAGATTGAGCGTGGCTGCTGGTCGATAGCAATAGCGCCATTGCTGCCAGTAGAGTGTATTTAATGAATGTCATCGTAACGTCCTTTACAAAATAGTTATTAAAAATCAGGGGCAAAATCAGTCGCTACATTGAGGAATCGTCCGAGCAAGTCCTCTTGTGCGATAAAGCCGTAGGCCAATGGTTTCATTACCCCTGTTGCGGGATTGACTAACACCAAGGCGGGGCTAAATGGCACGGTAATATGCTGATTGTTTTCACGGGTGTTGTTGATTGCTGTGAGTCGCTGGCCGTCTAAGGTGATGCCTAGTAATTCAATGCCGTGCTCTGTGGCAAATTGTTGGACGCTAGGAGCAAGAGCTTTGTCTATCGGCTCATTGCCTTTGTAGACAAAGAACAAGCCCCAGCCTTCATTGGCAAGGCTTCTGACTGCGCGGATTTTCTTGTTGCGCTCAAGCGCGAGGTAGCTGCTTCTTGCCGCTTGCTCTGTTGGGTGGTCTTTGGTGTACGACAATGACGGGTTGTCGAGTAGCACCTTTTTAAAGGTCATACCGTATTGTGATGATTGCTCGGTAACAAACTGATTAAGCAGCATCGAGCGCTCAACCTTTTTTGCATCCTTTGGATTAATCACGGCGTCATTCACTGTGTCGTCATAATAGCGTTTGAATGACTGCATTTGCTCTGTAGGTGATAGCGTTTGAGTGCGAGTAATCGTTACGCTAGGCGCAGGTGCTTGCGTGGGTTTAGGTTGTTTTTTTACGGGCGCAGGCTCGTTGTACCAGCGCCAGCCAGGGGCGGCACTGGTGGCAGCATTTACTGGTAATGATGCAGGCAAAAGCAATAGCAATAGCGATAACACCACTAACGCACTTCGTTTGTTGGCCTCAATCAAGCGTGTTTTTGTGGGCAAACAGGCAAAAAGCGCCTGTGTTCCCCATCGAAAAACCCGCTTAATCAAGGCTCCATTTATTAGTCGTGTGCTCACCGTTTACCTCCTACACTTTCCGTTAATCTGTCGATGATTTCCTTGGGGTCGGGTATGTTTGTTCCTTCTAGCATATCGTTGTAGAAGTCTGAAAAATCCATGTTATCCATGTTGATTTGCTGCAATTGCTTGGGAGATAGAGCGCTACAATTAGGGTGCTTTGGGGTGCCGAAATTTAGCCCCAACTGATGGCGTCCATCTTCTTGCACGATACGCGCAAGCATACTGTCAAACGCGCAATACGATTTCTTCTTGCGAATGCAGACACCTAGCACTTTTTCAGCGCAATACTGACCAAGGCTCACCGTGATTTTTTTATCTTTGGCGTCCCCTAGCGCTTTTTCTTCTTCACTGCATTTAGTAATGCCAATATCAGTACCCCAGCCACCATCTTGGCAGCAGTTACTCATACCAATAGGTTTGTCGGTGCATGACATGGCCGTGCCTTTGAAGATGATAGGTGAGTCGTCCGTTACGTTTGCCGCATTCGCTACATCTTGACCCGCTTCGCCCACCGCCGCTAATCCAGCCGCCGCGCTATTAAAGTCAGTGCTTTTTTGTATATCGGGGTCGTAAAAGTCGCCGCTTAGTGCAAATGAATCTTCACCGCAGACTAAGCCTACGTCTTGGCATTGCTGAACTTCGCACTGTCGTTGCTCTTTTTGGGTGATGCAGACGCCCTCAATCAACGTATCGCAGGTACTCGATTGTTTGATGCACTCAGGCAAGGATGCGCAGGTGTTAGGGGTGTTGCATTGGTAAGTCAGTTGCTCCTTCCAGCAATCAAGCGTGACGCTGACGCCATTAATGACGCGAGTTTCTTTGCCCTCCGTGCATTGGCTGGCAACTTGTTGGCATTCAGGCAGTAATGTGCCGCAACTGTTGCTGGTGCCAATCTCAATGTTTTTTTCTGCGGTAATGACGGTGATAGGCAGGTCTATGACGTAAGCGTGATCCCCTTCGGCACCAAGATAACGGGCACCTAAATGCACTATCACCGCTTGACCGCTTTGGTGATGGTCAACATTGAGCGTGCCATTGATTGACGATTGGCAAAAGAATGATTCGCAGGTGTTGTCCACGCTACTGACAGGAACGCTGCCAAGCTTTACGCCGTTCAATGCAACCGTTAATGCGGTTGGATAGCCAAATGTTGTGAACGTACCCGCGAAACGAAGCCCTGTGACCACCGCGCTAGTGTTGGGCAAGTTGATAGTAAATGGCGACTCCCCAGACAATACGAATGAGTGCTCAACTCTTGATGAAGTAATCGCGCTCACGTCTGGCGTGAGATAGCATTGCACGGGGTTATTAGTCGGCACGGTGCAGGTTTTGACCACAGTACCTACATCGCAGCGCAACCCCTTTTCGCAGTCGTGATATTTTGATGAAATGCCATGACTGATATTGTAAGCATCGTCTTGGTAGCCAATGGCGGCGCGGTACGCTGGGTCGTTAGGGTCAATTGCAGGTCGCCCTTTATTAAATGATGCGGTGACCGCCTGTGATTGTTCATTGCTTGCCGCCTCACGCGCAGCATCACCACTTAATGCTGACGGGTTGTCCTGATAGCGCTTTTCATTTGGATTGGCGACTTGTTGCTTACAGGTTTCATCCGCGCAAAAACTATAAACATCAAAATTGCGAAACTCGCTTTTATTCTGAGTGTTACCTATGGAGTCTTTCGCCCACTGCACATTGTTGCGGTAGTCAGTCTCAGTGCTGGCTTGCGTAGTCATGGCAACCATGAGCCAGCTCAGTGTTAATAAACGCATTGGTTAACCTCGCTTTGCTAACGCATTGGCAGCAACATCGGGAACTTCACCGTATTGCGCTAAGATTGATAGGGCGTCATACATAGAGACGTTGCCGTAAACCACATCAAAATCATTAGGGCTGCACGGGTCATTCATTTGGCACTTGCCAGGCTTAATCGCTACAAATGCGGGAACTTGTGTTATCCCAAATTGCGTAAACCACTTTGGGTTAATGCCAAAGCCGCTATTAATCGGTTTGTTTTTATTATCAATCAGCGCATTCATTTGCTTCACCGTGGCAGTAAAACCGTGAGGCTGAACGCCGCGCACAATGAGCGGTATTTGCAGTTGCTCACTTTGCATGAGCAACTGCGTTAGACTGGTTTTTGGCATACTCAAGGACACAAAGACAATCACGCCAGCGGCATTCTCTTGCGGATTGCCACCTTCAAGTTTTAGAGTCGCTAACGCCTCGGTGAGTTGGTTTTTGCTTTGCTGTTCAAACTGCCGCGCTTTTTGTAATAAGGCTTCTTGGTTAATCTCAGGCATCGGCTGAACTTGCCGCTCCCTTTCGCTCAGCGCTTTTAGCTCCTCAACGCTATAACCTGCGGCATAAGTGAATGACGATGCGACCACACTCACTAATAGCGCTATATTCAGCAAGCTATTGATAGCGTGTGAAAAAACAGAGTTATGCACAAAATTTGTGCATAACTTGTTGTTAATATCGGTAATGTTGATTGTCATGGTCGCCACCTACAGGAACACGCAGTTGCGTTTTTTGAAGTTAATAAAACCGAAGTTGTCGCCGGTCACGGGGTTGTCATGGCCGCTTTCCCAAATCGCGGTTGTGGTGGTGTAGGGATGCGCCCATCCTGCCGAAGATATGGCATTGGTCATTTGATAGCGGTAACGAGATTTAGGCATAATTGGCATTGGGGTTTGATAACAAATCGCGCCGTCAGTGCCGTGAGACTCCCACACAATCCCTTGGCGGTGGAGTTTGTAATTCAGGCGTTCCATGATTAATGTCGCGGCCTGAATTGGGGTGTCGCGGTAATTGGTGGTGCCTGTTAACGGGTAAGCACTTCCTTGAGAACCCATGCACCAAAACAGCGCGTCAAAAGGCAGCACTTTATTGGTTGAAGTCGCAACGGCTTCTGTCGCGCAGGCCAATTGCGCGGCTACATTGCCGAACAGTATGGATTCAGGATTGAGGATAAATGACAGTTCATCGTCATCCCAAAGTGGATCGATTTCTGTGAGGTAAGCAATGTCAAACTGATCAATAGACATGCACGCCGCGCTCATAATGAGCTGTAGCCAGAACATGACAGGGTACTTGTACCAATGCGCATGATAAAAACCTGCGTCAGAACTGTCCCCTTCCCTGCTGGTTACTCGGCCACCGATATTAGGGTTATTACTGCTGCCCAGGCTTAGCCCCATGTTTACCATGCAGTACGGTACGCGAGTAATATCTACTAATGTGTCTGGCTCCCAATAACCAATATTCAGCCCCACCTGCACGAAAATCGGCGGCGGCTTAGGGCAGATAGAAATTGGTAACGTGGGGTTTCGCGTATCTGGCAATCCCCCAGGGATTATCGGTACACTGCCAATACTCATTGGGAAAATACACGACCAGCAAATATCAGAAATAGGATTAACAAATGACCCCGTACACGCTGCCCCTGCATTCGCATTAGGCAATGAACCCATTACGCTAAGAGCTAGTGCTAGTGTTGCGCGCTTAAAATTCCGCATAATCCATTTCCTCTATATACGCAGCAGTCACAAGCTTGTTGAGTTCCAGTAGCTCAATGCAGGCGGCTTGGTAGTCCAAGCGCGGAGTAATGTCTTGTTCGCGTAAATACGGGTTCTCATGTTTTTGGTGTGACGTATCCCGTAAGCGATTGCATTCACTGCGCGTAAAGGCGGTTTGGTAGTGGTAGCTGCCGATATAAACAAAGGCGTTAATGCACTCGACAACTAAATCTATTACGTCATTGTGTTCATCAAATTTCGAGGGCAGCTCAACGGCTTTTAGTTGCGTTAATTTGGGAAGAACCCGTTTCTTAATGTGCCTTTCTGTAGGCCACAGGCTTAGAAACTTATGGATCACTTGAATAGAATTAATATATGACTGCTCAAAATCATTGGTCAGCATTGCCTGCCTCCTTGATGAATGTTGGAAAATGAGACACATCAATTTCAGTGACTTGCCATGCTATGCCCTCTTGCTTAACGACTGAGGGAACGTGCTTAATGGTAAGGGCGCGGGTCAGGTTGCCTTGTTGGTCAAAGTACGTGCGAGAATTAAGTTGATGGTGCGCCGCTTCTGGCTCACCACCCGTTAAAATCCATTTGATATTGAGTTGTGACTCCCCTTGTGCGGTTTGATATTGTTTTGCCCACGCGATTTGTTGTGGATCATCACCATCAAAAAACACTAAGGTTTTATTAAACTGAAACTGTGCTTGGTTCGCTTGTGACATTGACGGCCACGTTTTAGTGTCAAAGGGATTAATTTGAGTGCCTTTGGGGTACATCACCTTGCCGTTGTGGTCGGTAATATCGGCAGCTAGCGTTAGCGTTGGGTCAACGCTAAAAGTAGTGGGCGATGTTGTTGTCGTTAATCCCACGGGGCGCGGACGCTTTACGCCCTGCCTGACATTTTCCTGAAATTGTTCGCGCATACTGTCCAGCTCACCCGTTTGCTCCAATGTGCGCAGGCGGTTTTCAATCCACTGCAACATATCTACTTCACCAATCGGGAATACTTGCCCTACTACGCCTAACGGTTTGGCAGTTAATGGCAGCAAAGGACACAGCGCTAACAATAAGAACGCGAATTTATTCATGTTATTGAGCCGCCCCAGCGTGCTTGTTGTTTTGTGCTTTTAGTGCCTGCAACAGCGCGTCTTGAATGTCACGAGTGGCGTCCTTAACGCCGCTAATCACCGCAGGACTTACGAGAACTACGACACTGTGTTGCTTGGCATATTCAGCGACAACAACATCTAAGGTTTGAGTAAAACGCTTAATTTCCTGTTCACGTTTTTCATCAGATAAATCGGTTTGCGCTAAGTCAGATTGAAAGGTATGGATAGTGTCGTAGATATCGAACTCCACAATGCGCGGAGGCATGACGGATACCGTGATAACAGACACAATAATCATGCTTAGCAGGGTGGTGAAGATAACCAGTAAGGGGATAGGCTTCATTAAGCAACGTCCTCTAACGGTGACTGTTTTGCGCGTTCTTGCGCTGCGGCATCGGCTAAAACGGCATCGAATTTCGCCATGTCCTCGGGATAAAACTGTTGCGCGGTTTGCTCAATAGCTTCAAGCAACGGAACACCTTGATTAATCAATTTTTCGCAACACTCAAATTCTTTGGGTTCAGTGGATAGCATGGCGCGAGTCCATGGGTCGCTAAAGACTCGATGAAATGACGCCCGCCCCCCAGCTTTAAGCATGACGCACGAATGCCCTGCATCGCTGGCACGTGGGAATGACTTAATCATTTGCTGCTCAAAGGGGGTGAAATGGTCAGGGTGTGAGGCGATAAAATCATTAAATCCATCCCCTTGGCGTAACGTGAAATGAATGTCTGAGCTATTCATAGCGGCTTCAGATTCGGCGTTGGCAAAAAAGTCTTTTTCGCCTTGAGTTACAGTGGTAAAGCTGCCGCCAAACTTACGCACGGTGCGGTAGCCTTCGTTGATAAATTCTTTGCTTTGCTCGTTAGAGCCACTCATTAATGACCAGGCTTCTTCGATAATGCAGATTTTTGGTATAGAGCGTTGTCCTGCTAAAAACATTTGCTGGTTAATTGCCACCATCAGAGCAAACACTACTGGGCGCAACTCTTCACCTTTAAAGCCGTCCAGCTCTAATGTGGTGATATGGCAATTAGGATCTAACATTGAGGGCTTATTAAATAAGTCGCCAAAAATCCCAGTCGTGCAATATTTGTTAAGTTGCGCCGCAATGTCGCTAATGCGGCGGTCATTCCCTTTTTCTGCCGCAATTTGGTACAAATGAGCTTGCACATCATCAATGAGCGTATTGTTGCCGCAGGCTCGCCAAGCGTTCAAAATGGCGTCCCCTAACATGGCACTTTGGAATCCTGACAGTGTTTCATTGGGTGATGCCATCGTTGCCAGTAACGCAGTGATGTTGCTTAACACTACGGTAATAGGGTCAACCGTGTTGCCGTCATCATCGGTGATGGTGCCAAACGTCCCAGACTCTTTGACTTCTACGACATTCCCCAAATGAGTGAAGGGGTTTAGAAATATTTTTGACTTGTTTAAGTACACGCCGCCGAGGGTTTGAGTGAGTTTCTTGTAGCTTTCGCCTTTGTCTAAAATCCACACTTTACCGCCACGGGAAAAAATGGACTTAACCAGTGCTTGAGTAAAAAAGGATTTTCCCGCCCCTGAACCACCAGTAACTGTGATGTTGTAGTTATCACTGCCGCAATTGAACGGGTCAAAAAAGCTCAACTGGTGGCGCATGGTTGGGAGTAATAAGCCCCCTGAGAGGCGTTGCGGGTCGGTTACGATAGGTAGAAAATTCACTAAGTTGGAGGTTTTCATCATAAAGCCAAGACCTGCTTTTAATGTGTCGCCCATAAACCCCTCACTCATGGCAAACGGCAACGTAGCCAAGGTGTTTAAGCCTTGCAGCATGTTAGTGCGGATTAAATCAAGTCCCGCTGTGCGGAATGTGTTTAATGCCTTTTTGGTATGGTCGCGCTGTTGCTCTGGCGTTGTGTACAGCGTGACATTCATAGTCATTGTGCAAATTTTAAATTCGTGGGCGGTTAAGCCCAGTTGGATTTCTTTTCGTTCGGCTAATTCATCCACTGCGCGGGGCATTAATAGACGCATTGGTGAATTAACGGTTTTGTTCAATGACGTGATTTTGCTGTCGTTCTTGGTTTCTTGCTCGCCTGTATTGTTGATGAAAAAATTCACGCTTATACGGTGAGGACACTGTAAGTTGTTCATGGTGGCTTGCAGTGATGCTATGCAGTTAGGGAAGGCGTACAGCCTAAAGTCGTTAGGCAACAACTTTAGGCCAAGATTGACCAATGTTGTGTTGGTGTCGTTGTCGTTATTGAGTGGCGTATGGCGTGAATTAACGCAATCACGGTTAATAATGAACTCACTGTCAGGGCTAAGCACCTGAGTATTAATCGGTTGATATTCGTTGTAGTTAGCGCTAATTGGTCTATCTTGCGCAGGATTGAAATTCAGGTGCTCACGGCAATGTTCAATTAATTCAGCCGCAGACAAGCGGCTGATGCTCATGCCTGTTTGTGTGAGTTCTGACTCAATATCTAGGCGCATATCTAACAGTGCGGCTTTGGAGTCAGTCGTAGACACAAAGAAATAGCCGTTGTAATTTTTCAGGTCATAACGGTAGGTGCGATTGAGTCGAGTAGCGAAGCCGTTGGTTGCGCTGTATTTGGCGTAAATGGTCTCGTTGGCGGCGAACTTGTCGCAAATTGGACTGCGGCCACTGAGCAAGTTTTGATTTTGCTCTAATATGCCACCCACCTGATTGTTGCCAACCAAGACAAACTGATAATTCCATTTATCCCCTTCTGGGAAGGTTTTGATAATGGCATTAAACGACTCAATCAGTTCTTCGTTCGCGCCTCCAAAGAGTGATATGGAAAAGCCAAACCCGAAAGAATTGGCATTTTCAAACACTGCCTCTATATCATCAAAAACGCGATAAGGCAGCTCCTGGTGCATGTGGTTGTTCGAGTGTTTGCTCGCTGCAAACAAGCCCGCTAAATCAGTCTTGATGTTCTTCATTCGTGCGGCTCCTTCGCGGGGTTGGAGTGCGTGAGAGCGCCCTCAAGTATCAATGTAATGACACCTAACATGTCCCGCTTGAGATTGTTTAACATGGCTTAGTCCTTCTTAATTAAGCGCGCAGGGCGACCTGTCCAGCGACTTTTGTCTAACACTATGTAAACGTCAGTCGTGTCCACGTAATTGCCGCTGTCATTGATGAAAGGGAATACAGTGATTTTTTGTATGACTTCTGATGTGCGCAGGGGGAAGCCGTCACGGTCACGGCGAGGCAGAGGGCTATCAAAGGGGGCTTTTCCTGGCAATGGTGGCAAGGCGTGAATGACTGAGCTTGCGTTTGAGGGGTTGAATGCGCCAGTGTCAATGAGTTCCCTCACTTCTAGCATGTTGGTACAGCCAATCCCGCCTACGGTGTCACAGGAGTATTGGCTATCTAAACCCGCAGCACAGCCTGAGAGCGTTAGCGCCATGATGGTTAGGCTCAGAAAGTTACGGGCAGTTGTTAGTGGTGTGCTCATTTTGATTTCCTCAAATTAGTTCGTGCGACCAAAGGCTGAAACGGTCGGTTGCTGCTGCCCTTGCTGGTTAAAGTTCAGGGTGGCTTGGCTAGTCGGCGGCGCAATGTGTGGCGGCAGGTTTTCCATGAGTGGATTACTAATGGTATTTAGGATTTGCGCGGTGGCTGATTGCGGGGCTTGCTGTTGGTTTGCGAGTGCTTCTTCGTATTCCGCAATGCCTACAGGGTCAAGTGGGAAGCCTTTTAGAAATACGATATTTACGACATTGCCAGGATTGAGTTCAATAATCGGATGGTATTGTTCGGCCAGTTTGATGTAGTAATCGGCCAATTTGCTGCCTACGCTTGCAGTAGCGGAGCCTGCGAGGTTTAGTAGTGCATCACCACCGCTAATACTGGTGGTTGAGCCAAGCGCAGAGGTAGAAGTCGTTTCGCTTAATGCTTTACCTGTTTCGCCTAGTCCTGTCAGTAATCCCGATATGCCCGCCATTTGCACAATTTTGCCGTTCTTCATAATCGCGGTGCCGCGAATGCCGTTGCGACCGTAATTAAAGACGGTTCCCTCGACAGGAATATCAATGATTTCATCATCGTTAACACAGCTCAGGCGTTGCGTTCGTACTATGCCGCGACTTGATGATATTTCACCGTAGGCCGCGCCTATGATGGTGCAGTTGTTGAGTTTTGATGGTGTGCCGTTGGGTAAGATGCCTGCGTTAATGGTTTGGAATGTCATTGGCACAGTATCGCCTTGACCATTAACCCCAGCGTTTGCGTCTGCGCCGCCTGTCACTACGGCTGTCACAAATGAACCCGCTGGAACATAATTTTCAGGGGTGCGTTTTTTAGGTAGGTTTTGCTCTGGGCTGTCCCAGTTGAGGGATACTGAATCTATGCCGTTTTGGGTGGCGTGGGTCGCAACGTCAGGGCTAAAGTTAAACTCGTCATCGTAGCGTTCACCCGTGCTGGGGCGAGGCGGTAACTGGTATTGCCCCAAAAAATTGCCGTTTGAGGGTGTCCCTGCGGTATTGGGGTGCGCAATGACCGTGTTGTTTGGCTGGTTAATGACACCTAATTGATTTTGCTGTTCAAGTTGCTCCTCAATTCTGTCCGTCATATTTTGTTGCAGTGACTCAAATGAGCGTTGCAGTTGTTTAGCGTTATCGGCGTTATTCTTTTCTATTGCGGCTAATGACTTTTCCAGCTTATCAATGATTTGCTGTTGTTTGTCGATAGTGTTTTGTTGCGTAGTCAATGCTGATTGATTGTCGCGCTCTGTAAATTCCTTGTCGATAACAGAGCCGAAATCAATGGCGGCTCTTGTTGTCGTATCAGCCTTTGAGCCGCTTGCTAAATACACTTCAAGGCCAAGGTAGGCAATGCCTGCAATAATTGCGAAAACACCGAAAATGTACCAATTGCGTTTTTTGTTATCTTCGTTCAGTGCATTCCCTGACTCAAAGTCGCCTGTTGGGTCGGTTTTAAAATAATTCATTAACTGAGTGAGTGGGTTGCTCATAATCCTGCCTCCCCGCCTGAAACCACAAAGAGGTAGCCAGTTTGTTGGGTTAGCAGTGTGTGAGTGGATAGAGCTGATGCTCGAACTGTTGGCGCGTAGAACTGCGCTGTGGTGAGCGTCATTTTTTCAGGTGAATGATTAGTGAGGCGATAAATAATCCCGTTAAAGTGCTTGCCAGTAAACATGACCGCAGGCTCTTGGCTTAGCCCTGTCGGGCGCTCGATTGGCTCCTTGGTTTTGTAAGTTGCACGAGTGGAAAACCCTTTTGCGCCGTGGTGACGGGCTAGGTAGGCTAATTCTTCTTTGGTGGTGTCAATGTGATGAATGCGGTAGCCATTCACAGGTGCGCCAGTGGCGTGATAGCGCATCATTTGCGTAATGAACTCTGTCATTTGAGTGGTGTAAGGCGTTTGCTTATCAAATACAGAGGGTTGTTCTTCACGATAATGCTCAGGCGTAAAGATAGACGTTACCGCAGGCTTGGCTTTCGGAGTGATGAATAGGCCGAAGTGGCGATTTTTTTGCGTGGAAACGTAGGCAGTGAATGGTACTGCTAAGTTGAGATTGATTTTGGCTGCACCAGAGCTATCGGCTTTTGCTCCCGTGATGACGCAAAACCCTTGAGGGCAATCTATTGAGGTGATTTTGTCGTTGGCAACAATGAGGCGGTTAATGTCCACGCTTGAAAGCTCAATATGAACGGTTTCACTGTCATTAAATGTGTAGTGCGTTGGTGGTGTGTTTTTGGCGAATGCTTGCAGAGGTGTGATAGTGAGTAATAAAGCGCCGCTTGTGAGTGCTAGCAAGGGGCGTCTGTGACGTTTTATACCGTTCATGGTTTTTCCTCTGGTGTTAATTTCTGAATGGCGAGTAGCGATAGCTGCCCGTTGTCGTAATCCATTGATACGATGTAACTGGCGGTTTCAGTAGGTAACGCACGCTTGCCCACATACTTGTTGAGGTTGCCTGTGAGCTTGACCATGTTGTCACCTAGGGCTACTTGCGCCTTGGTAATCGTGAAATGACTGCTGATGTTCTGGCGCTTGATAGCGATTTTTTCTTCTAGGAGTTGTGGTTGGACTTGGTGCCAGCGTTGCTCATTCACATAGCCTTCAAGCTGATTGTATTGATAATCAACTGAGCCAGGTGTGACGTTCAATTTGAGCAAGGCAAAGTAAGTCGCCATTTGTTGCAAGTACGCGCTATCAACCCCAGTGTCTGAGATAGTGAACGCCTGGCTAATTGTTGGCGGGGTAATCGTGCGGCTTTTGTTGGTGTAAGCCTTTAGCACAACAGTGGCTAATATTGCGTTGCTTAACATGGCAATGCAGAAGCCAATGAGCAGCAGCGAGTTAAGGGATTTAGTAATAGATAGAAGGTCTAATTTGTTGCTGTTAAGCATAAGGTTTTCCTTGGAGCGCCTAACTGCGGCACTCCGAACATAGGAGGTTTAACGCAGCCAATATCTGCGACACGCAGCAGGAGTGCGTTTTAAGAAAGGTTTGCTGAACTCAGTCGGAGCGTACCAATACGCTGATAATCGCAATACGCTCATGCCAAACTGACGTTTTAGACGGCGTATTCCCGTGAACCAAACCGCCGCCAGCGCCATGCCGATAAGCGCTTGGTTGGCGGTGAAAAGCAGGCCGAACATGGCAAGAGCTGGCGCTAATTCGTCCATCGGAAACCCTATCAACGTCATTTGGTTGTTAAGGTGCTTAGGGATGGAGAAAAATTGCCGTGGGTTATCCATTACATGCCTACGACTTTCAGGCCAGCATTCACGAAAATCATGCCAACAACGAAAGCACCGATAGCGGCAGGCCAGTTTTTAGACACAAAACCAGTCACTACAGCAATCACTAAGCCTGCAGCTAAGATGCCAAACTGAACGGTTGAGCCTGTGCCTACCGTGGAGGTGATTTCATCTTTTGCTTCTGCAAACGGGTCTGCTGCATAGGCCAGTCCTGGATAAGAAAACAGGATAAATAAGATTACGCCAATGATTAGCGTTACTAGAATTTTGAATGCGAGATTGCGATTCTCAGGGGTGTAGCATTTTGGTATGAGCGCCGCTAAACGAATGGTTTCAAGGTCTGCCTTGAGGCGAATATCATCACGTTCTTGTTGGGTTAGTTGTTGTGTCATCATCATTTCCTATTAGAAAGCGCTGCAATGCGCGTTTATGTTTTTTAGTGTGATCATGCTTTTTGATCGCACTGAGTAAAAAAATTAGGTTTTTACTTTCTTCTCAACAAAGCCCGCTTCTTCAAAACGTCTCAAGTGGTCAGAGATGCGCATTTGAGCTTCTTTGCTTTTGCTTCGCTGGTTTTTCCTTGCCGATGCCGTCAACACCTTGTTTTCTTGTTCACTCAATATGATGTTTACGTGGGTGACTTTGGGCATTTAGCGAATTCTGAGTTCATGGTGGTTATTTTTGGATGTTAAACTTTCCAACAAGGAAAGTAAAGAATCCGCTCACTTTCTTATACTTTAAAGCATGAAAAAAATTGCTGATAAAATAAGAAAGATACGCTCGGACTCCAATCTAACTTTAAGGGAGTTCGCTAGTATGATTTCGGTTACTCATTCGTCCATTTCTCAGTGGGAAAGGGGGTTTTCTGAGCCAAAATCAAAGCATTTAATAAAGATAAGTAAGTGTTTTGATGTCTCGTTGGAGTGGCTTACTGATGGAGCTCTGTCGTCTTCGACAGGTCAATCCACGCTAGATGGTTTTGGTTGCTTAGTCCCGTATTTCCCTGATTTATCGGTGATTTCGCTTAGTGGTGGTGTGCTTAATTCTGAGCTACAATCTGTGATAAACATTCCTAATAACGTGTTATTTAATAAAAAAGCGGATGATATTTATTGCTTACAAATTTCTGGTAATAGTATGGAACCTTTAATTCCCAATGGGGCGATAGTTGGGGTTGATAGGTCTGACACGAAAATCGTAGACGGCAAGGTCTATGTGTTAAAAAAACAAGACTTTGTTACTGTTAAGTTTGTTATAAGGCAGCCTGATGGAGTGCTAGTAAAGAGTTGTAATAACTTTTATGCAGACAAGTTCTATTCAATTAAGGAGTTCAAAGGGTTTGAGGTTTTAGGTCGAGTTTTTTGGATTTCTTTGGAAATATAAATTTACTTGATAATTTGTAATTTGATATAGATAATATGACTAGGTTTTGATTTAGTATAAAGTGCTCTACATAGAGCCTTTACTGCATAAGTTTTTATGTAGTGTATTTTTACCTATTCAAAACATAGAGTGTGTTGGACTCTCAATCTAACTATATAGCACTCGACAAAGAAGCCGACTTACTCATATGGGTCGGCTTTTTTGTATCTGAATTTCAGTAGATTACACTGGTTGATCTTTTTTGGAGTTTCGATTACATTAGATTTCAATGCTTGGCGTGAGACCCAAGCAACCTAAAACATATGAGAATCTAATAATGAAAAATCAACAGCGCTATTGTTGCGTAAAACGGCACCTATTCTTTTGTAATCCTAGATACATCCAATACAGCACTGCGATCCTAACCCGATCATTAGTGAATATTGTGAGTGTGTCTAATGAAAACCACTAGCACTCCCAATAAGCACATTCAGGCGATACGTGAAAAAGCACGTACTAAGCGCCGAGAACTGCGTGAAAAGCGCCGCTATGCTGCTAATCTGGTAAAATCTACCAAGAAAGCTGTTGGTTCAGCGGATTACATTGCGTCTGATGAAGGCTTTACTAAAAAAAATCGTTTACCACCTCACTTCAAAATACTGATTAATAACAGTAAGAGACTCGTGTTCTCTACGCACAGCCATACCGATAAGCATGGACAGTTACGTACCTTGTCATTGCGTGGGCGGCGTAAGCTATTCAACGTCTTGCTAGTGCTATTGACCAATTGCGACTTTATGTCTGGTCAAGTGGGCAAGCCTAAACTTGACCACATGGATACGACCGGCCACGATGCGTTGATGTTGCAATATGCGCGGCGCTTTGGGGACTCAATATCAAGCAGCACCTGGTATCGCTATATTGCCATATTAGAAAACATGGAAATATTCACCAGTAAAGAGATTAAGCTTTACGCTGAAGATGGTGTTACCGTTCGCTCAGAGCCTTCATATAAGTGGTTATCTAAAGGCTTTCTACGGACGATTGGCGTGTTTGCCGATAGCATCTTGGGAAGCATTAAAGCATCTTATCAAAAGGCGATTAAAAACGGCCTGAGCTTCGTGTGGCGCGAACATAACGCCCCTATCGGACATAGACCTACTCGCGACATGTTCGCATCACACGGGCATCATTCACCCCACCATCAATAACTTATCTGTTTAATTAATCGCGTTAACTCGCGAGGCATTGTCACGTCCGCAGATTATTTTTGACATATTATGTCAATCATCACCAGTAAAACGCTCACACCAGCCCTGTTTTTGACCGACAACTCTTAGTAGATAACCCCTTTTTCGTAGTTTTCTAGTGTGGCCTGATGGTCTTGTGGATAAGCCTTGTATTACCTACACAAAGTGGGAGTAAGAAAAAGGAGTAAGAATAGGGAGTCCTTCTTTTAGCTCTTACGAGCTTAAAAAATAAATACTATAAAAGAATATTATTGAAAGGCATCAACAGCAGGGGATAACAATGCCTAGCCACTTCCTAGCTATCGCTAGGGGCTAGATAACAGCAAAGCCGCGCTGACAGAATATTTTGTCTAATCGACCGTTAGGCTATTGGTGTTTCTGTGTAGATGGTTAGCCTGCGGCGCTTGTCACTTCGTGACTGTCTGGCAGGGAAAGGAGTCGAAATCGAAGCTAAAAACTTTGATTGTGTAACGTTTTCAAGATGTGATAGCAAGTAAAATGGTTAACCACTTTATAGAGGTTTGGAGTAAACAGGAGAAAGACTAGGGGGATTGGCTGCTAACGTAACTCAGCATTTTATTTTTGGTAAGTCACTCCACTTGGTTGTGTATTGTGGGGTTAATCTGTCTCTGCGCATCCCCCATTTTGGTGCTATCCCTTGAGCGGCAACAAATATTGCATCCCGACCATATTTATTATTCAGTTGGTTGTAACTAACTCGAACATAACCAACTCTGGACATAAATTACCATAGTCCCTCTGAGGCATTGCGGCAAATGCTTGAATATGTCGCCACAAGCGGCGCTATGCCATTTAATCCCGTACTGCTAACAGCAGAGGATGAAGCCTTGATCTCCTTGGTTAAAGAGCGTTTAGCGAGCCCTCGAAAGGGGATAGAGGTTTCGCTCGATGATCTATAAGTTAGTATTTGATCCCCGCGCATTAAAGGAATGGAACAAGCTTCGTGCTATTGCACTAACTCAACCGTAATAGATTAGTAAAAGTATCTTGAAACCTTAAATATTTAGCTCGCGTGCCAAAGTGACACAACGATTGCTTATTACACACTTTAAGACCATAATATCCATGTGACATTTTGACACAACAGGAGATAACATTATGGCTACTACTTTGCCTCGCATCACCGCTAGAGTTGATGTCGACACACAAGATTTACTTACAAAAGCTGCTGCTATTGCTGGCATGTCCAGTATTAATTCATTTGTTTTAAGTGCTGCAATTGAAAAAGCCAAACAAGTAATCGATCGTGAGCAAGCTCTAAAACTGAGCCAAGCTGACGCTATGTTGTTAATGGAAGCCTTAGACCGCCCTGCAACACCTAATCCTAAATTGAAAATAGCTTCTGACCGCTACGAGAGTAAAATTCAATGATGAATACGGTGCTTCTAGATAAAGATAAGCACGATAGAAACCGATTCAACTGTGGAGTCGAAGCTCTCAATAATTATTTAAAAGTAATGGCTAGTCAGCAAGCAAAGAAAGACAACACCAGAACTTTCGTTTTGGAAGATGATCACGACAACTCACATATTATTGGTTTTTACACGCTAACAATGACACCAATTGACTTAAAGGCATTGCCCGATAAGTTACAGAAGAAGCACCAATCGTCTACTTCAGGTGGTCTCATTGCTCGTTTAGCTGTCGATGACCGATATAAAGGGAAAGGCTTTGGCGAGTGGGTGCTTATCGACGCACTCCGAAAGCTATTAGCGGCTAGTGACAGCGTCGCCTTTCCTGTAGTTATCGTTGACGCCAAAGATGGTGCAAAATACTTCTATGAACGCTATGGATTTCAAGCGTTTCAACATTCAGAGAAAAAACTCTTCATCACCATCGATGATATCAGAGCAAGTTTAGGCTAAATAACCACTAGCCTTTAGCTAACTAAGCCCACAGTTTGTTATCAAATGTTGTCATTACTAGATCGCTCAAACTAATTTTTGGGACAAAAGCGTGATAGACCAGTTGCTTTAACTCGTCAGTTTCGGATTAAAATTTCTATGGGTTTAACGCCGCATTCAGCTGCTTATCCGCTGCAATGCTTTGTTAGCTTGGCAGCGTGAATTTAAAACCTGTTTCCTTGATGTGATATACAAATGAACGCGTTGTATCAACAATCTCCATACCAATCGTAATGGTCTCACTCGTTCGTTGCTCTGGATCTGATTCAAGTATCAAGGCAACATTTTCACGTATTAATTCAAATGCCCTGTTAAACATGAAAATTACCTTGTCCGAATTCAATACTGCAAATATAGGAGCACCATTTGCTGTCACCCCCATACCGGGACAAAGATATTCAGTTCCATCTTTTACTGTTACGTTCGCATTAGCATGTATCTTTCTTAGTGTTTTATATTCTAACTCAGTCAGAGGGGCTGCATTGCTTCCAGATTTAAAAACAGCCAGTTCCTGAGGCCAGTTCTCGTGGAGAATTTCGATGAGGTCTAGATCAACCCACGCCCCATGGTTAAAGAAACCTAGGATGTGCGCATTAGTTCCAGAAAAATGAATAAACAGTAAGTCTCCCGTTCTTTTAACATAACCATCATTTTCTAGAGTCTGCCCTAGATGGGGTCCGCTTGGAAAACGGAAAATATCCCACGCTAAGACCATTTTTTAAACAGCAGGTATTTGCTGTTTTACTTTAACTCTCAGAATTGTTTGCCGTGTGGTTCTGAATTCCCGGGCAATAGCACTTATACTTACACCAGACTGAATTCGTTCGAGTACCCTCTGTTTTTGTTCTTCATTTAACACCGGCGGACGCCCGAAGCGTTTTCCTGCTGCCTTTGCCCTTGCAATACCAGAATGAGTGCGTTCAAGAAGCAGGTCCCGTTCAAACTCAGCAACCGCAGAAATCACCTGCATCGTCATTTTTCCTGCTGGACTGGTTTCGAGATCCGGGTCTGCGGCAACGGGTACAGGCTGGGCTGAATAAGGATGAGGCCCGTAATGCCCTTGCGCGTGCGGTTTTTATGCATCGTCTGGGTGAAATCAGAGATCGGGGGCTGGAAAATCAGAGTTACCGTGCCAGCGGACTGACGTTACTGACAGCGGCGATCACGTTATGGAACACGGTATATATAGAAAGAGCCATTGAGTCACTGAAACGAAAAGGTGTCCCTATTAATGAACAACTAGTTGCTCATCTTTCTCCCCTGGGCTGGGAACATATTAATCTGAGTGGCAATTACGTTTGGCGCCATAATGTAAAGCTGGGGTACGGAAAATATCGGCCATTACGTACAGTCAATACTGAATTGTACAAAAAACAGTCTTAGCGTGGGATATTTTCCGTTTTCCAAGCGTCCCCCTTTACTGTTTCTGCTATTAAAAAACATGGTTAAGTTGAGCTAGAGCCTCATGTGGGGGTTTGAAGTCCACTCGACCGAAAACGTACGTTAATTGCTATTTCAATGGCTTATGATTAATGTCAAACAAACGGTCATATGTGTTGCTTCTCAAAAAATATTTTCAGGCATAAAATTTGTAACTTTAGCCGTATCATAAACAAAATGTTAGCAACGGTGAGGCTTAGCGTACGTTTTCGTACCGTTGGTGTTCATACCCCTTTTCTTAACGTTACAATCACACCATTGCCTCTTCGTACACTTTGTCAACCTCAGCAAACTTAGTGACGTTCTCTAGGCGAGTTAATGTTGTGATTTTCATCGAGTTTTTCATTGGGCGATGCGGAACATTGGTCACTGGCGTTTGCAGCGAGAGCGGTTTACCTAGCTCAAATAAATAATACAAATCAACAGAGCCTGATTGCTTACCCGCTTGATCTTCGGTAATGGCGTAGCGTGGTAACACAGTGACCCGTTTAACCGGCCAAAGCTTGTCAATTTGCTTGGTTGAACTTTGGAT
>NZ_JAWRZK010000002.1:0-60373 GCF_056522965.1 Shewanella sp. ISS20 | reverse complement strand
GACTAAGCGCACATTACTCACTCCCGACGAGTGTATGCGCCTTCCGGCCCCAGTAAAGCAAGGTAAGGACATTGTTGAAGCGGGAGACATGATTATCTATGTAGCAGGCTATCCAGCGATTTACGGCAAGCAATTGCTGTATTTCAAAGACCCGGTATATCTCGCCAGGGCGCAAATACCCGCACCAGAACAAACAGACCGATTAATAGAAGTCAGAGGCAACGCCACTATTGACGCTATCAATCAAGCACCCGAATAACACAGTCTTTATCAATATTTTTCACTTATCCACAATTTCAGGGGATAAGCCCCTGAATATCCGTGTATAAAATTTAATCGAAATCCAGCAGCCAACGGGACGTATTGATGCGCAACACATTGGATAAATTCACACTCTATTTTTTTTTGATATTAAAGAGACTCAACCTTTTACCAAGCAAGATTATCGCCATTCAAGAACTGGATTATATTCGCGGAATTGAGAAACAACTCGATGAATACCGCGAGCTGCTGGAGGATATTGAGCGACAAACGGGATATTTTTCGTCCCTGCAAGGTGAGTTTTCAAGCTTCCACGCTTCTACGTTGGATGATTACTTAACGCATTTATACCAATTGAGATATTCAGCCCCGCCAAACCCAAACAAACCAATTAATTTGCTCCGGAATAAACCACGATTTATAGCATTTCAAAGCGAGAATACTGACTAAGACGCTCGACTCCCCCATCAAGCGACCAGCGAAAGCCACGCAATACCTTCATAGTTGTTTTGATATTTTATGCAAAGCATCAAAAATTCCATTGCCAACGTCATTTTTTGCATTTAACGCCGCTGCCAACAACAGCAACCCCAACGCAATCAAAAACACCTTACCGCCTAAATTGCTCATATTTCATCGCGAAATTTAAAAATTTTAACCCTTAACACCCACAGAAACCATCAAACTGTTTAGGAAACCAAATTTATGCGCCTATTTATCGCAGAAAAACCTTCCGTCGCCAAAGCTATTGCGGCAGAACTTGGCATTACAGAAACCCACAAAAGCCACCTTATCTGTGGTGGTGATGTCGTCACTTGGTGCTTTGGCCACATGCTCGAATTGGCTGAGCCTGACGATTACACACCGGCTGACGTGCCGAGTCGTAATGGCAAGAAAATATGGCGAGTGGATGAATTACCCATTATCCCTGCCAATGATAACTGGATACTCAAACCCAAGCCGGATGCAGAGTTTCAGCTCAAGCAAATAGGCAAATTCATCAAACAAGCCGACACCGTTGTGAACGCAGGCGACCCTGACCGCGAAGGGCAATTACTGATTGACGAGGTGCTTGATTTCTACGGTAATCAATCCCCTGTTTTGCGCTACTGGGCTAACGCAATTGACCCTGTATCAGTTAAACGCGCATTAACCGATTTAAAAAACAACGCCGACTACCTTCATTTTGGCCAAGCAGCCATTGGCCGGCAGCGGGCGGACTGGTTAATTGGTATGAACCTTAGTCGCGCCATGACCCTACGCGCTGAACGCGGCGGCAGTCATGCTCTACTGACTGTTGGCCGAGTGCAATCCCCCGTATTAGCCTTAGTGGTTGGACGTGACCGGCAAATAGAAACCTTCACCCCCATTCCTTTCCACACACTCAAAGCCAGCATATCTCATGAACAAGGCAAGATTGAGGTGAACTGGAAAGCGGGGGATGAACAAACGGGACTTGATGAAGAAGGACGCCTTACCAATACCGCGATTGCTGACGCGCTGGTGAGTCAGTTAACCGGCGCCAATGCGACGGTCCTAAGCTCAACATCTACTAATAAGGTACAAACACAACCACTCACCTTCGCGCTATCAGATATCACATTAATTGCGTCAAACAAATTTGGCTATAGCGCTGAAGAGGTATTGAATACCTGCCAATCACTGTATGAGAAGCACAAGCTCACGACTTACCCGCGCTCTGATTGTGCTTACTTACCAGAAAGTCAGTTTAATGATGCCGCCGCCACGCTTGAGGCTATTAAGCAAATTAACCCCGAGTTAGCCGCGCTTATTGATAATGCCGACCCACGTATTAAATCCAAAACTTGGAACGATAAAAAAGTAACGGCGCACCACGGCATTATCCCAACCATGCACATAGCAAATAAGGCTGCACTAAGTGAGCCGGAACGCAACATTTACAACTTGGTGGTTAGGGCTTATATCGCCCAATTTTACCCAGGCCATGAATACGCGAGTACCAGCATTGAGTTTGATATCGGTGGCGAGTTATTTGCCACTAAGGGAAAAGTCATCACCCTCAATGGTTGGAAAGACGTTTACCAAATTGAAGAAGAAAAGGAAGACTCAGAGCAATCATTGCCAAAGCTTAGTAAGGGCGACTCATTAACTTGCCATAGCGTGACTCGACGTGACTCAAAGACTAAGCCAGCCAGCCGATTCACTGAAGGTACGTTAATCCAGGCAATGAAGAACATTCACAAGTTCGTCGAAGAGGCCGACAACAAAAAAATGCTCAAAGAGGAAGACGGCTTAGGCACTGAAGCTACCCGAGCATCCATTATTTCTGAACTCAAACGTCGCGAATACCTAATCGTTAATGGCAAACAAATAAGCAGTACAACCATTGGGCGCTCACTCATTGATTCCCTTGATGCCATGGTGAAAAGCCCTGTACTCACTGCACTGTTTGAGCGAATGCTTAAAAACGTAGAACTTGGCACCATGACACTGGATGATTTTGTGAATAAGCAAATCGCCTTCGTCACTGCCCAAGTGCAAAAAGCCAATCAAGGCAGCGTTAAAATCGCGGGAGCAAAACCAGCCTTAG
Organism: Shewanella sp. ISS20; assembly: GCF_056522965.1. NCBI lineage: Bacteria > Pseudomonadati > Pseudomonadota > Gammaproteobacteria > Alteromonadales > Shewanellaceae > Shewanella > Shewanella sp. ISS20. Next base: position 57,540 of record NZ_JAWRZK010000002.1, on the reverse strand, counting down.
TGGTTTCAGATGTTCACAAATGCGCGGCTTGCGGCGCAGGTTTGATTAGGCGCCCAAGCTCAAAGAAGCGCGGCGCATTCTGGTGGGGATGCAGCAACAACCCAACCTGCACTCAAATGTACCCAGACGCCAAAGGGCGCCCCAATTACCAAGCCACTAAAACCCTTCCTCAACCTCAAAATGCAACAGCATAGGAGACCACCATGCTTATAAAATTATGTAACATCGGCCAAGACGCTATCACTCGTTACACACCTAACGATAAAGCTGTGACAGTTATTTCTTGTGCTTATAGCGTTGGCTATGGAGCCAATCAAAAAACACAATGGATTGAGGCCGAGCTCTGGGGTGAGCGTGGCGTAAAACTGGCAGAGAAATGCGTTAAAGGTCGCCAAATTTTACTGACCGCCGATGATGTGGCCATAGATACCTTTACGAAGCCAGACCAAACTACCGGCTTTAAATTGAAGTGCCGCGTCATTGATATTGATTTCACCACGAGCGCTAATCATCCCGCGCAGTAAGTACGCTTATGTTTTTACTCCACCATCATTTCCGCCAAAGCTCATTATTCAATGAGCTTTTTTGTACCAACTTTTCAAGATAACGCAAACGTTAAGCATTTCAGTGATTACCACGATTCCAGACGCTTACATGAGCTTCTGTTTTTAACTAAAAGGACAACAAACAATGAACGATAAAAAACATCACCCCAATCAAGCAACTCCCCTTACGGATAATGAGCTCAACAAAAGTTTGGAAGAATGGCTCAATACACCTGATCATGATGACGGCCCAAAATTTGAGTTAAATTACAATGGCTCACCTGTTTTTATTGATATGATCACCCTACTTCAATGTTTGAAAATAGCTGAGCATACTCACCATATCCCTAAGATTAATGCTTCATGGTGGCTAGAAATAATTAAGCAATACCCTGTAGAGGTACATTTAGATGGACGTATTCAAACTAAAAGTCAGTGATACACATGGCATTACAATAACTCGAAAGAACTTTGAAAATCAGACAAAACAACAGTCACCCTGGTATCAATCATTAGATGGACGAACTGAATCACACTTAGCTATTTGCCCTGCCTGCGATAACACCATCAGCATCATTGGCCTTCATTCAAGTGATACGGTAATCAATGAAAAAACAGGTGAAGTTCAGCCGATAGAAGGCCGCCCCCCACACGGCAGACACTACCTTTACAAATCACTAGAAAACCTGGGGATCTTAGATAGAGAAGCTTATGAAAACTGTCCTTATTCAGGAAATACAACGCTCTCACCCAATAGGAAACACACACCAAAAAGCAAAGTCCCATCACGAATTTTAAGTATTTTGTCCACAGATTTCGATCGAGTGGTCTACTTACTCACTTGCTCTATCGGCATTCATATTACTTACCGCACCGCAAAAGAAATGCTAGCGCGATATAAGCACGCAGAGGGATGGAAGTATGCAGGTGCTACTGTAATGAATGTGCCGTGGATTTTTGGCTACTTCTCACGCTCAACAACGCTCATGTTTCAATTTGTCTCTAATGAAAATATGAGGGAGGCCATACAACAACATTACCCTAGCGCCACATTCACAGGCGACCGATTCAAGCTGGAACGTACCACTCAATATATCAATCCATGCTTCTGTTTTGAGAGTCATACTCGCAAAACAGTTAAAGAACATTTAGAAGAGACCATCGACTTAGTGTTATCCGACGATAATGGGCGTGAATTCTACCGAGAGAATATCAAATTCGATCCACTTCATTTTACCAATTTGGTAAATATGAAAGAGAGTAGATATCGAAATAACAAGCTTATTGAGTTAGGTTATGAGTTTTTCAAAAATGGAACCTTTGAATAAAAAATCAGCCTAAATTGGCAATATTCCCCTGAGAGCCAGCATTGTGTAAATGCGGTTCAAGTGATTCAATTCGTTCCAAGACTCTTGTAAGTCACACTCTTGCCAAAAAGTCGGCGGTAAATCTACTGCCGCATGACATTTATAGTAAACATTGATTTTTGCACTTGAATGCAGCCAATCTGATTTGCCTCACTCTTCTATCATTAATTTCTTAATCACAAGGACACCTTATGACCGAGCGCAACCCAAACGAACAAATTAATAATCCTGATATCCTCACCACAGAAGAGCTGATGATTATGAAGCTCATTGATGCTGAAACCACGCCAGGATTCGGCGCATCATTTACCCCAGAAGAAGCAGAGCTTGCAGGGGCGTTCTTTGAGGACGCCTTGACAGAACAAGACCTCATGGACGCGATAGAGGAGCCTGGTGATGACGACTAAAAGGCCGTTTCATGAAGTCGTTGCTCAGAACCTCATTGAAAAGCTAGAACAAGGCACCGCACCATGGCAAAAACCATGGCAACCCAGCGCAGAACCACACCTCCCTCACAACCCCAGTAATGGACGCCGCTATAAAGGCATTAACACCATCAACCTCATGGTTCAGGGATTCAATGACCCACGCTGGATGACTTACAACCAAGCTAACGCCGCGAAGGCCCAGGTAATTAAGGGGCAGAAAGGCACTCAGGTGCAATATTGGAAGTTTTCGGAAGAGAAAAACAAAACCGATGATAAGGGTAACGTGGTCAAGGATGGTAAGGGGAAACCCATTAAAATCCATATTGTCCTTGAGCGCCCCAAGGTCTTCTACGCCACGGTATTTAATGCCCAGCAGATTGAAGGCTTACCCCCACTAGAAATTACCCCACTTACCGAAGAGCGCCAATGGCAAAACATTGAGCGAGCTGAAAAGCTTCTTCAAGCATCAAACGCCATCATTAAACACGACCAAGCGGATAGAGCCTATTACTCCTCAGTAAAAGACAGCATTCACTTGCCGAAAAAGGAGCAATTTGATGAAGCAGGCAAATACTACGCAACGGCGCTGCATGAACTAGGCCATTGGAGCGGCAATTCCTCTCGCTTGAATCGTGATTTAGGTAATCCATTTGGGAGCGAAGCTTACGCCAAAGAAGAGCTCAGAGCAGAGATTGCATCAATGATGTTAGGAGATGAATTAGGTATAGGTCACGACCCAAGCCAGCACACATCTTACGTCAAAAGTTGGATTAAGGCGCTCAAAAATGACCCGATAGAAATTTTTAGAGCCGCAAGTGATGCAGAAAAAATTCTAACCATGCTTCTTGGCTTTGAACTGCAACAGGAGCAACAAATGTCTATAGAGCAGACACTCAACGATGAACAGATTCAAAGTTGGCAAACCATTAACAGCACAGCCAATGAACTAGGGTTTAAAGCCGTGCTATCAGCAACGCCCAATGAACCTTGCTCTATTAGCTTTAACAACCGCCAAGGCATTACCGCGCCGGTCAATACCAAGCTGCATGATGATGGCAGCGTGAGTACCCAAAGTGAAACCGAAACTAGCGCTGAGGTGACAACAGCGCCAGAGCGAATACAGGATGTGTTATTGATAGCACTTGCGCCCTATCAGCATATAGAGCAAGTCGATGTCATTGAGGCGCCCCAAACCAGCCCACAACGTATGGCACCAGCGACCAGCACTCAAGAGCCCGATAAACCCAAAATTCACCTAGATGTACCTTATAAGGATAAAGACCAAGTGAAAGCTCTAGGAGCAACCTGGGATAAGGCCACCAACCACTGGAGCGTTCCCCAAGGGACTGACTTAACGCCATTTAGTCAGTGGCCAGTCGTCATCCCGTCAACCACTAAACAATATTTAGCGGTTCCCTATGAGCAGCGCAATCAAGCTAAAGCCGCAGGGGCTAAATGGGATAAAAGCCAAAGCGCATGGTTTATAAACCTCAAACAAGGACAATCGGCGCCCCCAAGCTGCACTCGTTGGCTACCGCAAAACCAGCGCAATATTGAGCAAGAGCCACAACTTGACCCAAGGGAAGAGTTTGCTGAGCGCTTGAAAGATGCAGGCTTTGACGTGTCAGGTGAGCACCCAATTATGGATGGCAAACGCCACCGCTGCCGAGTGGACTCTGACAAACCCAGCACGTCACACAATGCTGGTGCGGGTATGTACGTTGCCTTCATGGATGCCCACCCGGGAGGTTACGCCATCAATAACCGCACCGGCGAAGAGCTAAAGTGGAAAGCGAAAGGCTACAACCTAAGTCCCGAAGATAGAGCAATAGCTCAAGCCCAGGCGGCGCAGCGCCAGCAAGAGCAGCAAGCCATTAAGGAGCAAACTCAAACCAAAGTCGCGAGCGCCATCAGTCGCCTAGTGGCCGTCAGCCCCCAAGCCACCGGGCAAGAGTCGTATATCAGCAAGAAACAAATCACGACTGCCAATTTGCTGCGAGTGCCCTCACCTGACGCGCTAGCCAATGACCCCGACATTTTAATAGGGAAAACATGGCAAGACAGTAAAGCCCTCAGAGAAGCTAACCCTGACAAACTGGTCTTTACTACAGGGGAATTACTCGTGCCGGCTATTGATGAACAGGGCAATATTCGCACCGCCCAAACCATCCAAAGCAATGGCACAAAAATGTTTCCAAGGGGCGGGCAAAAAACAGGAACCTTCCACATCGTGGGCGGAGAACTGGAAGATATCGCCAGAATATCAACCATTATTATTGCTGAAGGGCTCGCCACAGCTGACACCATTGCGGAAGCCTGCAAACACCCAGTCATTTCAGCCTTTGATGCTGGTAATGTTATTGAAGTCGCGAAAGAGCTGCACAACAAATACCCCGATAAAACGCTGCTCATTTGTGGTGATGATGACGCTCACCTAGCCTTGACTGAAATCAAAGGCAACGTGGGACACAGTAAAGCCCATGACGCCGCAGAGCTTACTGGCGGTAAAGTGTTACTTCCCGTTTTCGCACCAGGTGAGCAAGACTATCCGTCCCACTTACCACCAATGACACCAGATAAATGGCGAAACCAACATGTTTCGCAAGAAGAAAAGAAAGCCATTGATGATATGAAGCAATTCACTGACTTCAATGACCTCAAAACTAAAAGCAAACTGGGTATTGAAGGGGTTAAACGCCAGCTCTGCGCCATGCTCCATCAAATACACGAGCAGCAACACGTCACCAAAGAGCAACAGCAAGTCCAACAGCAAATCTTGCAACAACCTCAGCAAAAGCCAGCCGGTCACGGTTTAGGTCGCTAAACAGCTAAACAGCTAAACCAACTTCTTTTAATACTCTCAACGGTTCCAGCGGGCTGTGGATTTTCTGCGCCCGTTGAAAATGTAACGTAATCAAATTAAGGAACACTTTTATGTCAAAAATTCACTTCATTCTTCAGGGTAAAGGCGGCGTGGGTAAATCCCTTATTGCCAGTTTAATCGCACAGTTCTGCATTGAGCATGGCAAAACCCCTCACTGCATAGATACCGACCCAGTTAACCAATCCTTTACCGCTTACGGCGCATTGAACGTCCATCAATTAGATATATTGGTGAATCATGATGTTGACCAATCTAAATTCGACCAATTGATTGAGCTTATCGGTGAGCATCCAGAACAAGATTTTGTGATTGATAACGGCGCCAGTTGCTTTGTGCCGCTATCTCATTATTTGCTGTCGAATGGAACCATTCAAATGCTCATGGATATGGGCCATGACGTAATTATTCATACTGTTGTGACTGGGGGGCAGTCATTGGCCGACACCATTCACGGATTGGATAACCTTGCTGAAAAATATCCAACCGACTGTCAGCTTGTTGTGTGGCTAAATACTTATTGGGGACTCATTGAGCGCGACGGGAAATCATTTGAGCAACTTAAAGTCTATCAAAATCACAAAGAACGCATTAACGGTATTATCACGATAGAGCCGATGCAAAAAGACACCTTCCAACGTGACTTTATCAATATGCTTTCAGCCAAACAGACGTTTGCAGAGGCGGTGATTAATCCTAAGTTATCCATCATGAATCGTCAGCGCCTCACCATGATACGCCGCAAGCTGTTCGAGCAAATGGCAGCGACTAATTGCCTATGAGGTGAATGATGGAAACCAAACGAGCTGAGTTACTGGCCCGCATTGCCGCAGAGCATAAAATCATTATGGATAATGATGATCCGCTAATGGCCATGCTGACACTGTTTGAATATGCCATCGAGCACACCGAAGACAGGCAGCAACGCCAGCACAAACAAGTTGAGCAACACATGGAAGCGACGCTTGGCCGACTAGACCAAGCCATGCTTGCAAAGCTCGCACATTGGGAAGATACCGCAGTCAGAAAATCAGGCCGTATCATTGACGTTGGACTGGAACAACACCAAAAACAATTGAACGAGCAAAAACAGCAGTTTTTCACTGAACTAGAGAAGAAGTTAGCTAGCCAGCAAGCGCTATCGAACGCAGCCGCAGAAAAACTGCAATTTGCCGCGACAATCAACCTAGTAGCCGTAGTAGTTGCTGCTGGATTGGTGGCCGCAGCCATCATTTTGGCCTAGTCAGAGCCAATAATAGCAAATTCAACTTAATATACTGCTTAATTAGCGACCTTTATCACAGTGCAAATAAAAACCAATTGCCGCCAAAAAAGACTCAGTTATTGTAAGGTTATCTGTTACGCGCAGCCTGTATACTTCAGGGCAGGTTTGCGGTTACACGCGCGTAGCAGGTGCTAAACATTAACTATGTTCTATCCGTTTTAAAAGTGCGTCAAAGCCCTACTCAGGATGACAAGGGCTTTATTTACGACCTAGCGCTCGATCCCCCGAGACCGACTGACTTTCCCTTGCTGATTTATGTTGATCGGGTCGCCAATCTTCAACCGCTTAACATCACTCTTTATCGGCAACACCGACACTCTGTCTGTAGCCGTTTCGACCAGTAACAGTGATTCACCATCAATTCGCCTAACACCTGCAAAACGCCCTTTCACCGCGCCAGTTAATGGCTCATGTATCGCAATACCCATCCCCTGCTCACGCTTACTTAATCGCTCTTCAATGTATTTTTCAGCAGCCATAAGCTGCGTAGCGCTTAGTCTTGCCCCAAAAATTCCCCATCGCAATGCGTCAACAACTGCTCTGGGTCGTTGCTGCTCCACGTCACCAGGTACATTACCCGACAATAGCATTGCACCTTTTCCTTTGAAGCTTGCCACACCGAGTTGGGACAAGTCTCGCAAACCGTTACGCCTTGAGGGCGGCGGCTCTCGTCCAACGCTTCCAAGGTTGGGCTTGCGTTGAAGTTCTGAGGATGCCCGCTCATTCCCTCGTCTATTGCTGTCGTTTCGGGTAACGGTTCGTCTAGGCTCAACATGGCCTCTTCCAGTAACTCCTCGTCCGTCTTTTCGTGTGTTGTCATGCTTAGGTTCCTCTAGCTGTTGCCGGTATTGCTCTGCATCACCGGTGAATTGAATATCGAGTCGAGACTTAATGGCCATGTTAACGACGCGGCGTTTAAACGCGTCTGTACCATCCACAGTAATGACGTTGCCATAACGCGCTTGGGCCAACGTAAGAGCGTTAATTAGGTTGGCTGTGGTGACTTTAGATGGCAACACTATCGCGTTAGCGACTTCCCTCACCCCTGAGCGCTTATCAATCACACTACCTTTTTTAGTGATACTATCGGCGCCAGCCAATACCGCACTATTAGGCGTTAAGCCAGCGCGGCCAGATAATCGGTTGCTTTGCTGATAGCGGTGAGGCTGCCGAGCTTGCAGGGCCCGAAGTGCTTCATTATCACCTTGTTGCGCTTGCTGCTTTAACCAGTCCGCCCAGGTTAATTGGCGACTCTCTTTGTAGACCTGTTTTTTAGCCATAGCAGCGGTTTGCTGGATTTTTTGCTGCTGCCGCTTCACAGAGTCAAAATGATGCTTATACAAGAGCTTGCGAGTAATAACGTTAGCTTCTTGGCTAATAGCAAATCGCTTGAGCTTGTTAGCCAACCCCAGCGCGGTTAACTTACGGCTTTTATCTGTTGCCACCAAAGCCAATGCCTGGCTAACTGCCTGTTCACTCTGTGATGCTTGCTGCTGATAGCAGCGATAGAGCGTGGTGGTGTCAACTTTCAATTCAATAGGTTGTTTGCGATAACGCCGATTATCTTCAGAGGGGCTTTGCGCCTTCTGACCATCGGTTTTAGCAGGGACAAAATCACCTAAGCGTTTTTCAAGCGCTGGCTTTGATAGCTCACGACTAACAGAGCTAGCCTTGATGCTCACATCGATATCAGAGGTAATGACCAGCCCATTCGCTCGCTCTTGCAAACGCAAGCCATGCTCATGCAACACCTGATGAACCTCATTCCAGGATTGCGCTTGTTTTAATGCTTCACCGCACTGCTCGCGCGTCCAACTGATTAAACTTTTCTGACCGCTGTGCGCTTCCATATCATTAGCGCGAGATTGGCCGCTACGCACATGAGAAATATGGTTATCCTTCTCAAGCCCATATTTATCCTCTAGCCGGTCACAAGCTTCACCTAGCACCCGATAATCACCAAACGGCTCAACCATAGTGAGCTTTTTGGGATGAATTTTATTGATAGCAACATGAATATGTAGGTTATCAGTGTCACGATGAACAGCACTTATTCGTTGGTGCTCACCAAAACCAATCGCCTCACACAACTCCGCTTCTATCTTTGAAAGCGTGTCATCATCAAGGGTTTCACCCTCTCTAAAACTCACCAATAAGTGATAAGTCTTATCTCCCTTGGCCCGCGTGTTTTGCTGCTGCGTAGCCAATACTTCAGCAATCGCCGCATCAACACCTGCCGCATGGCAATGGGTCGAGCGCACTAAGCTAACCCGATGTTCTTTGCCTTGTTCATCACTGATGTAATCAACCAAACGATGAAAGCTGCTTTTCGCTGAGCCTTTCTTGGCAACGTGTTTCGCTATCACAGCGTTTTTCTCGGGCGCATGACGTTAGACATAATTTGCGATAACGACTCTTGGTTGGCTCCTATCTTTTCCAGCAAATGCACAACAGTGCTTCGCTTGAATGCCGCCGTTCTAGCGTCATCGGTTAACCACAATTTTAGCAAGCCACCCATGCGCCCCAGGTCTCCATTTATCCGTGCCATTTCACGAACTTGTTCGGCATCTACCACACCGGATACTTCATAGCCTTGACCTACCGCCAACAGAAAAGCAGAGGCACTTTTGCCAGTTCGTGCCGCATTGCTTTCTATCCTGGCCTTTTCTTCTGGCAGGCAGTAGACCGTAATTCTCGGGCTTATTTTCCGAGTCTTTGCCTTACTTGCTTCAGTCATTTCATTCCTTGTTTTTTATTGACGGTAGTCAATTTGCCTCGCAGAGCAGGGGACGTTGAGCACGCAGTGCGAATAAGGCCAAAGTGAAGAACATTGTAACCGCTTGCGGGTACATGTACTTCACCTATCCTGCCTGTCATTAATGCTTTAGCCAATGTTGGTTTGTATTGCTCGGAATCTTAGCTGACTTTAGTTTGAATTTAAATCAAATTTGGTTTTGTTTTGTATTTGCTATAGCATGATTTGAGTTTTGGGTTACTGCTGTTTAATTATACTTGAGTTGAATTTGATAATGAATGACATGCTTTATAAGGAATTAATACAAAACAATGTACAACCTCGTAATTTACTCCCAGAGTTTTTAGCCCTGAAAGACGAAATCATCTATGCAATGAGCAGAGGTTTTTCAAGAAAAGACATTTGGAAAAGACTCAACGCCACAGATAGGTTTAGGGGTTGCTACCTGACGTTTTGCAAATATGTAACTAGACATATTGTTGCAACAAGTGAACAGAGTCGATCCATTACATCGACAGGAACTACAGCGGCAGAAGTGATAGTTGCGAAATCCCTACCGACGAAGACCATACCAATCAAACCCAATAATAAACCTACAGCCACAGGTTTTGATTGGTCGCCTAATTACAATGAAGACGATCTGTTTTAGCTGAAGCCTTAATCTTAAAGCTCTGTTAGTTGCTCGTGAATGGCATAAACCTTGTTAAGAGTTTCTAAGCAACTATGAAAGTTCTGCTGTTTGACGTCGCAGAGCTCATAAGCCATCGTTGCAGAATAGCCTTTGACCAAATGCATTTTTAAGGCATCAATTTTATTCACACTAACAATGCGGGTGAGAGCTAAAAGAAGCTCTATCTTAGCTTCAGACTCTCGACCTTGTATCAGTCTCGACACGAAACCAACATTACTTAACTAATGTGACTTGATGGTGCCAAGCAAAGAGCAATTAGCACAAAGTAAAACATTAGCCTTTGTTCTCATATAACCCCACCGCATCTTATCCATAAGTCATCGGGGAGGGTTAACGGCGAAATGACTAATAGTGGACGGCGTAGCCACCCAGCCTTTGGCTTTTTAGTTTGGCGTTTGTTGTTGCTCGATGTATTGCCGAATCATAGCAAGTGGCGCACAGCCACAACTCCCAGCAAAGTAACTGGGCGACCAGTGTGCTATCAACACAATGGCAAATGACCCAGTGTTGATTACCCCCCTAAAAGGTGTACAATGTACACATCAAGAGTGGCGTAAGGATTTTAATTAGTGAGCCATGCTATTGAGTTTGTCGAAACCTCGATCTTTACAAAACAGATCAAGGAACTTGCAACAGACGACGAATTAAAGGATTTGCAAGCAGAGCTTATTGCTCAGCCTGATAAAGGCGATATTATCAAAGGTACAGGTGGCCTACGAAAGGTGAGAATGGCTGTAGGCAACAAAGGAAAGAGTGGCAGTATACGAGTGCTCTATGTCCTTGCTCTGGCCGATAAAATTTACCTAGTTTTCGCTTATCCAAAAGCAGTTAAAGATAGCCTAACCGCGGAAGAAAAGGTCAAATTAAAACTAATCGTTCAATCACTTAAAGGAGAGAGCAAATGAGTATATTTAACGAACTTCAAACCTCCCTTGAAGAAGCGGTAGACATTCACCATGGTCTCAAAAAGCCCGCTCGAGTAACTCGTTATGAAGTTGCCGACGTTAAGTCAATCCGTGAAGAACTGCTTAAAGTGACGCAGGCCGAATTTGCTGCCACGATGGGTGTCAGTGTTGACACTGTTAAAAGTTGGGAAGGTAAGCGCCGCAACCCGGCAGGATTAGCAGCTAAAGTGCTTGCTACTATTCAGCAAGATCCAAAAATCTACGCAGTCCTTGCCGCTCACTAAAATTATCCAAAGGCCCTTCTTGGACCTTTGGATTCTCCCCATCTGAATCAGACTTGTCTAGTCTGATTCGCGTCCTGAAGATGATCATTTTTAATGAAATTTTGGCTAACCAATTTTTACCCATTTCCGAGTTAGTAAAGTGATATCTAGCTAACCTCAACATTAGTACATTGAGCCAATTTTAGTAATACGACAGAGTACCTACAGTTTTCAGGCCGTACCAGTATGGGGCTGACTCAAAAAAAATTAACGGCAAACAATGAAAAACTAGTGAATAAAATAATGAGTAATACGAGCATAGTTACAAATGTCATCACTAAAAACCTTCATCCATGAACATAGACACACAAAACCACAGCGTCGCTGTTGCAACCACCCTACATTACACCCAAAATACCCACAAAGGAATAGGGCGCGAAGGACTGAATTTCCTTCAGAACTAATACGATAATTGATGATTGTATTTTCGACTACGCAGGCATTATTCGAGTTATCTGTCGATGTGTGTACAGTATTGCTTATTGATCGACAGATACAACATTATTGGCAATTTTCGCTGAAATTAAGAACCGCTCAACCGCTTCAAATAACAACCCTTGTGAATAGGGATACCATGCTTCATTAGCAATCCCCTCAAGCCCGAGTCCACAGAAATGAAAAAAATTCATTTTGGTTAAGACAATAATTGTTACCTCACCACGCTGTTGATTTTCAATATCGAGCTTGGGAGAGCCTGCTTGTGTCTTGAGGCTAACAGTAGATTGACTGGTATTAGTGTGAGTTGCTTGTGCTGGGAGTGAGTTAGTCATGGCTTGTTTTCCTGTGTGTTTGAGTATCGATCTCGTTTTCGCCTGACTTTCTGATCTCACTCCATCGTTCTTATTTTCCAGGGCGCGAAGCGGCGCAGCTTCCCTTGAAAATGAGGTTGTGGCGTGAGACAGATTAGAAGTCAAAGCGAGGGCGTGATTGATATTCGCTTTGCACAGGAAAGCCATGACTTGCGAAGGACAAGCGCGAGCTTACTCACACTTAACCAGGCAAGGAGCGGTTAGTCCTTTAGTCTTTTTCTCTGAGGCCCGGGCTGTAGCAGTTGATTTGGCTGTGTTCTTGGGATTATTGTCTGCAGGTGCTTTTTACCAGCAGACAATAATTGCTTTGCGTTAGGGATTGGCAAGCAGGAGTGATTAGCCGCTGCTGCAACTTGTTGCGCTTTGCACCGGCTAATTATTATCGCGAGGCGCGAAGCGCAAAGCCCGCCCAAAGGGAACGCCCAGTTCGAGCAATGATGATGGCCATGATTCTATTCATTGAAATTGCAGATCTGCAATTTCAATGACCGATGAAATGACTAACGGCTTTCACGGATTAGGAGAAAAATCCGGCTCACAGCTTTGAAAAAGTTACATTTTCAAATCAGTGAGCGACGAACGGGCGGCGAAGCGGCTGCTTTAACTCGCTTTGGCCGCTACTTTTAAATATGAATGGTTTGCTGAATACTGATCTGAATACTGGCACCACAAGCAGAAGCATAGCGATCTAAAGTACCAAGGCTCGCTTTATCTGCACGATTTTCAAGCTTTGAGACTGTGGCAGGGGTAACGCCCATTTTTGCCGCGACTTGGGCGCTATTCATCCCAGCAGACTTACGCATCTGAGCCAAAAGCGCCTTTAATTCATCTTTGCGTTGTTCAGCCAGGTATGCTTCGAGCACTTCGGGATCTCTGAATGCTTTAGCTTTCAGCTCAGCGAATGAAACACCTTTTACTTTAATGCTCATAATAATTGCTCCAATCTGGATAACGCCAGCCCAATCTCTGACGAGGGCGTTTTAGCGGTTTTCTTAACAAATGTCCGTAAAATATAGATTTTTTTGCCTTTACTAAATGCAAAAAAGGTACGGCTAATATCTTTTCCCCCAGCCCTCAACTCAAACAATCCATCCCGAATAGGTTTAGTGTCTGGATAGCGGAGTTGATGCCCTTCAGCTTCGAGCTTTGTTAAACCGTGTAACACCTTAGCTTTCATGGCACCTTTTAATGCCAAGATTTCAGCTTCGGCCTCTGGATGAAAAATCAGTTCAAACATTTAAAACTCCCTGTTGATGTAAATATTATAACACCAACAAGAGTTAGCCTATAGCAAAGCATTAGCCTATAGGCTAATGTTTTACTATAACAAAATCACACTCGCAAAGTATCAAAAATCACTGTGCCATTATTGTATTGTGTTTTACCCGTTTTTTCGTCAACGCAAAATCCACCACCATTATGAGTAATATAAAATTTCTGAGTCCTCGACAACTCCGATGACACAACCAAAAACGCTGGCAGTTTTTCAGGTATATATAGAGTACCGTTAAGAACAAAACCATCTGGCCAATAACCATCCAAATATAAATCCATTAAGGCCTCGTTAATTTGTGATAGATCACCATAACATTCACCAGCAGTAGTGATATTCACCTGCTCACCAACGACCTGAATAATCGCCTCAACACCGTTAGAAGGGCAACTTAACGCTTCACCGACAAAATCTAAATCATCGGCAATAAACACATAATGACAGCCATTCATAACAAATTTAACGTATAAATAATTGTCCTTTAAATCTTCTACAACAAAGCCAGCTTGGCCTTGATGCACACCTGAGTTAACAACGACAAATGCATTCTGGTATGCTGGTTCTTCATCTTGAAGATAGCAATCTGCTCCAAGATTAAGGCTGCGACAAAGTGCATGTTCAGCCTCCATAAGCCCTAAGTTACACAAATCAACGACAATCCTGTTTTTGCTATCAACGATTCTATATCGTTGCAAGGCTTTCAATATATCGAGCTTGGGAGAGCCTGCTTGAGTCTTGAGACTAACTGTTGATTGACTGGTATTAGTGTGAGTTGCTTGTGCTGGGAGTGAGTTAGTCATGGCTTGTTTTCCTGTGTGGTTGAATATCGATCTCGTCTTCGCCTGACTTCCTGATCTCACTCCATCGTTCTGATTTTCAAGGGCGCGAAGCGGCGCAGCTTCCCTTGAAAATCAGGTTGTGGCGTGAGACAGATTAGAAGTCAAAGCGGGGACGTGATTGGTATTCGCTTTGCACTGGAAAGCCATGACTTGTGAAGGACAAGCGCGAGCTTACTCACACTTAACCAGGCAAGGGGCTGTTAGTGCTTTAGTCTTTGGCTTTTGCGTTAGGGATTGGCAAGCAGGAATGATTAGTCTGTGCTGCAACTTGTTGCGCTTTGCACCGGCTAATTATTATCGCGGGGCGCGAAGCGCAAAGCCCGCCCGAAGGGAACGCCCAGCTCAATCTATTTTGACGGATTTAGTGACAGCCCCAACTCATAACCTTGAAAAAGTTACGTTATCAAAAGGAGATAGGGTATACACGATGCACCAGAGAACAAGTAGAAACAAAAACAGCCCTAAAAAGGGCTGTATTAAATGCGAAACCAATAATTATTGCGGTGGCAATCTATCTACAAGAAAGGCCGTAGCTGCCGCCACGGTAACGATCATTGTAAACGCAGTCGCAAGCATCCAATTTTTCAGGGAATCAATTTTACTATCAGTTCGAGTGGCAACGCGCTCAATTTTGGCATCTAACTCACCAGCAACGCGCTCAATTTTGGCATCTAACTCACCAGCAACGCGCTCAATTTTGGCACCAAGCTCACTAGCAACCCGATCAATCTTAGCATCCAACTCACCAGCAACACGCTCAACCTTAGTGTCTAAACGCTCAATTTTAGTATCCAGCTCACGCCTTACGTTGTCTAACTGCTCTTGCGTAGCAGCATGACCAACGATATTAATCAGTTGTTCTGCTGTGAGTGTAATTTGATTAGTTTGATTTGCGTTCATTTTATCACCTGTCAGTATTAAAGTTATTGTATTGTGTTTACATGAATTTGTCGTTTAAATTTTCAGGCGCCCTGTCAACGCCTGTTCACTCGGTTAAATTTCTGAACTTCCGACCCACATTTCACCTAGAAACACGTCCCAGCAATGCGGACTAAATTCGTAACAGTCTATTGCTTTCAACGCTTCAATCGTCCATCCACAAGCAGGGGCGCTGAAAACTTTCATTACCTCACCGTCACGCTTAATGATGAAATCAGCGTGTGTACAAATCTGTCTCGTTAACGGACTCAGCTCGTAGCACAAGGCCATGATTTACAAAGCTTGCCGACATATCGAGCTTGGGAGAGCCTGCTTGTGTCTTGAGGCTAACAGTAGATTGACTGGTATTAGTGTGAGTTGCTTGTGCTGGGAGTGAGTTAGTCATGGCTTGTTTTCCTGTGTGGTTGAATATCGATCTCGTCTTCGCCTGACTTCCTGATCTCACTCCATCGTTCTGATTTTCAAGGGCGCGAAGCGGCGCAGCTTCCCTTGAAAATCAGGTTGTGGCGTGAGACAGAATAGAAGTCAAAGCGGGGACGTGATTGGTATTCGCTTTGCACAGGAAAGCCATGACTTGCGAAGGACAAGCGCAAGCTTACTCACACTTAACCAGGTAAGTTAATGTTAGTGCTTTAGTCTTTTTCTCTGAGGCTCGGGCTGTAGCTGTTGATTTGGCTGTGATCTTGGGATTATTGTCTGCAGGTGCTTTTTACCAGCAGACAATCATTGCTTTGCGTTAGGGATTGGCAAGCAAGAGTGATTAGCCGCTGCTGCAACTTGTTGCGCTTTGCACCGGCTAATTATTATCGCGGGGCGCGAAGCGCAAAGTCTGCCCGAAGGGAACGCCCCGTTCAAGCCACGATGACGGATTGAGTGACAAATCCAACTCACAACCTTGAAAAAGTTACGTTATCAAAAGGAGATGGGATATACACGATGCACCAGTGAGCAATCAGAGGGCGGCGCAGCCGCTGCTTGTCATCACCATGAAGGGATCACCGTAAAACGCCAACGCTTAAATATTGCGATAATTCAAAAAAGCAGGCATGTTACCAGCGAAACTTTTATTAACTGGATATAAAACAATGACAAAGACAGAGCTTGTAGCAAAAATCGCTGCCAACAGTGACATCACCAAGAAAGAAGCTGATGCTGCAATAAAAACCCTTATCGCTACGATTACTGAAACCCTAAAGACTGATGAAGAAGTAGCACTCATTGGCTTTGGCACCTTTAAATCAACCATGCGCGCCGAGCGTGTAGGACGTAATCCTCAAACAGGTGAACCTATGACCTTTGCAGCAAAACGCTCTCCTAGCTTCAAGGCTGGTAAAACGCTGAAAGAAGCCATGAATGCTTAATATCACAAGAAAAGCGTCTCTAATGACGCTCTTCTTCTCTTAGCCACACGCATTTTGTCGCAACAACCAAGAAGCCACGCCAGCCTAGAGCGCCGAAATATCAGATTGAAGTGAATGGCGACATGATCACCTGGACAGGCCAAGGCCGCACACCCAAGGTATTTCAACAGGAACTGGATGAAGGTTTTGAATTAAGTGATTTTCTTATCATAGTGTAACGCTATCTCGGCCTTGAGCCGTAGCAGAAGATTTGACGTGAATCAGACTTACCTAGTCTGATTCACGGCCTGAAAATTGACATTTTTGCAGCCATCTTGCTAACCAATGTTTGCCACAATCTTTGATTCAATGAATTTAACTCATTTTACCAAAGCATCATTTGACTTACTTTTCGTAATACCAGTACCGTGTCTACGATACAACTTGATTATTTGACCTAAATCAACCTAAATAAACTTGCTTAGCTCCACGCCAAACACCATAATCAACAAAAATATGTTGATTATGGTGTTTCCATGCTAATAAAATTTATTTGCGAAAATTTTTACTCTTTTGGCAATGAGCAAGAGGTATCTTTTGAAGTTGGGAAAAAACCATCGGCTTCCTACTACGACATAAACCTAAAGTCTGGTGAGCGCCTGAACAAGGTATTGGCTGTTGTTGGTGCTAATGGTGCTGGTAAGACTCAGCTGTTGCGTCCACTTGCTTTCCTTAGCTCATTTATATCGACATCTGTGTTCGACTATAAACCATCTGAGAATATCCCATACATGCCACACCGATTGTATGCCGATAAGCCAACTAATTTTGAGCTGCATTTCATGCTCGGTGAGGAGCAGTACAAATACAACTTATCGATTACAAAAAACGATGTATTGTTGGAATCACTGTATAAAAAAACGAGCCGTAGTTACTCCTATGTGTTCGTCAGAGAAAGAACTGAGGATGGATACAACTACAAACAAAATGGCTTCGGTTTTTCTGTAGCTCAAGCTAAGAAAGTGAGAAGTAATGTCTCTGTTATTTCAGCAGCCTTCCAACAAAATGTGTCTAACGCATCTAAGTTCTATGAGTACTTTGATAGTTTTATTTTCAATGTGAATATGATGGGGCGCAGACATTTCAATGATGGCGATATTCTGGAAGCAACCGAGTTTCTAAAAGAACAAGGTGAGTTGAAACAGAGATTACATCAAGCTGTCTTTGACTTCGATTTGGGAATTCACGATATTGAATATAAGCCACAAAAGCTTACAGATGAGAAAGGAGAAGAAATGGAGTTTGATTTTCCTTACGCTATCCATAAGTGCGAAAAAGGTGAATTTACACTCCCATTCTTCGAGGAATCTAGCGGTACTAAAGCTCTTTTTGTGATGCTTCGTAAGGTACTTCCAGTGCTACAATATGGCGGTGTTGCTATTTTGGATGAGATTGATAACGACCTCCATCCTCATATGCTTCCAGTGATTCTGAATTGGTTTAAGCACAAAGAGACTAACCAGCATGATGCACAGCTTATCTTTACCTGTCACACACCAGAAGTGCTAAATATACTCAAGAAACACCAAGTCTACCTCGTTGAAAAAGAACACCTTGAAAGCGATGCATGGCGTTTGGATGAAATGGTAGGCATCCGTGCCGATGACAACCTTTACGCTAAGTACCAAGCTGGCGCCCTCGGTGCAGTACCCAACGTATAGGAGTCTTGAAGTTGGCAAAGAAGAAAGTTAGAAAAACTAATGTTGCGTCACTTATCGTCGTTGGTGAAGGTATACACGACAGAGCGTTCTTGAATCACATGAAAGACAACTATGACGACCGTAAAACTGGGCAAGTAGTTAAAATCGAATCATCAGATGGTGGCTCGCCTAGAAATATTCTTATGTCTGCTAAAAAAAGCCAAGAAGCCGCTTACGACAAAAGATATGTATTGATGGATAGTGACGTAGCAATACCACAACAAGACTGGGCGTATGCGAAAAAGCATAAGATTGAAGTGATTTTGTCTACACCAGTATGTCTTGAGGGGATGTTGCTTGAGGTTCTTGGCTTTAAGGCTGGAACCTGCGGTGACAGCTGTAAAACTAAACTCAAACCTTATCTTGATGGCTGCCCTACTCAAAAAACTAGCTACCAAAAATCGTTTTCAAAAGAAGTTTTAGATGCTACTAAAAAAGAAGCGATTGTTAATCTTAGAGAATTGATTTCTAATCAAAAATAAATGCAAATATCTTAATTTGCACGAACCTGTAATGTTTAAAAATTAGCCAGTGAATCAGACTTGTCTAGTCTGATTCACGGCCTGAAAATTGACATTTTTGCAGCCATCTTGCTAACCAATCTTCGACATTTTCAAGTTAAAAAAGTGATAACTTGCGAAAATCAACATCAGTATATTGACTCAATTTTAGTAATACTACAGAGTATCTATAGAACTCAGGTCTTACTATAGTGTTAAGTGTTAAGTGTTAAGTGATGCGTTTCACGCAATTGATGCACAATATCAGCAACATTATTTTTTTTTGTTTGGATAGGTAGTTTTAATAACTCTATAATATTATTACTATTAATTATGCCACAAAGTTCGTTGTTATCAATAACCAACAAAACGCGACTTGATAAGGTATTTAATGTTAGTAGTACATCTTCGATGGTAGATGTTATTAATTCTTTTTTTGTTATAGCAAAGAGATTTTCTCTACACAACATAACATCGCCCACTGTAAGTGATAATGGTGTCACGGTTTTATTAAGCATCCTCAAAATTCGTTCTGGAGCCAGCTCAGCATAGCTAACAACGCCTTCCCAATGACCTAATGAGTTAGTAACGAGAAATTCGATGCCAAAAGCTGTTATCAAATATTTTCTTGCATCTGCAATAGACATTTCTTTAGGCAAAGAGCAAAGATGGTGATTATCAATTTTCTGCATAATTGCTATTGCAGACGATTCTAGATTTAAATTTTGATGTCCAATAGTAAGTTCTAATGAACTACTATCAAAGTATCTTAACATTTTCATAAAAGACTCTCCGTGTGCAACTGAAATGCTTTAAGTTGTACTCAATATATAAGGCGATGGCATACAACTAAGGGGCTACGAAACATCAACATTCCATCGAAATTGGCAGCCTTACCTCGCTTAATGAAACATACCAACATTTTAAGATAAAATTAACTTTATTTTACTTAATTGTGGAGCGAAATCGTTTTTTTTCAAGTTGGTTACCACTCTTTACTTAAATATTCAGTTGCATTTCTAACGCCTTCTATTAATGCTTTATCTGGGTTTAGTGCTCTGATCCAATACTTTTGGACACCGCGCTAAGTGAGTAATATGACTTAACGAGGTGAATATGACAATCAAAAAACCCAGCAAGGCCCACACTGCTGAATTTAAAACTGAAGCCCTGAAACTAGCCGAACGTGTCGGTGTTGCTGAAGCTGCCAGGCAGCTCAAAATCTACGAATCACAACTTTATAACTGGCGCTCTGCCATTGAGAAGAAATAGACAACTAGCCAGCGCGAAGCCGAGCTTGCTGCTGAAGTTGCCAAGTTAAAACGCCAGTTAGCCGACCAAGCTGAGGATTTAGCCATCCTAAAAAAGGCGGCCACCTACTTCGCGAAGAATCAAAAGTAGAACGATTCGAATTTAAGCTCAAATACCAGCACCAGTTTCGCCTAAAGCCAATGGCAACAGTGCTTGGCGTGACGCGAAGAGGGGAAGAGCCGAGTACACGCTTGCTCAAGCAGCACAGCCGTGATGGGCAAATCAAAGCTATTTTTGTCCAGAGCAAGGAACTCTCTGGCGCTCGGCGTATTCATGTCGACCTCGCGGAAGATGGAGAATGCGCTAATTTGAAAACCATAATGAACAGCATGACAAGACAGAATTTAGTGGCTAAAGCAGCCCGTAAATTCAAAACAACAACTGACAGCGATCACCAGCTTTCGGTGGCGCCAAATCTGCTGGAGCAGAACTTCGATGCCAGCGGCCCGAACCAAAAATGGGTCGGTGATATCACGTATCTGATGACAAGCGAAGGCGGTGTTTTTCAAGATAGTTGTCACTCTTTGCTTAAATATTAAGCTGCATTTATTACGCCTTCTATTGGTGCTTTATCAGGGTTTAGGGTCACGGCTCCAACCGCCTCACAATTTCTCACGTCTTTAGACCAGCGCGTCGGTCTTCTTGCCTTTGCCGCTTCAAGCACTTCCTTACGCTTGGCTAAAATCGCGTTATCTAGCTGAGCATGACGTTGTCCTGGTGAGACAAAATTGAGCTGGCTGTGTTTATGCTCATCGTTGTACCACTTCACAAACTTCTCAACCCATTCTCTTGCGCCAGCTAAACTGCTAAAACCCGATTTTGGCCACTGTGGTCGGTATTTTAAGGTTTTAAATAACGACTCTGAAAAGGGGTTGTCGTTACTCACCCGCGGCCGACTTAATGATGCCGTAATACCGAGTTCTTCTAGCTTGGCTTTCATGGTCAGTGACTTCATCGGCGCCCCATTATCAGAGTGCAGCACTAATGGCGTATTAAAACATTGCTCGCGTAACATGCAGCGTTGGATTAGCGCGGCTGCGTACTCACCGCATTCTTGTTCATGAACTTCGTAACCCACTATTTTTCTACTGTAAATATCTTCAAACATGTACAGATAATAGAACTGGCCTTTGACGGTTGAAGCCAAATAAGTGATGTCCCACGACCACAGTTGATTCGGCCCATCAGCCTGATAACTTAACGGTTTGCTTCGATTTACAGCAATCTGGGTGCGACCACGATGATTAAGTTGATTATTGGCATGTAATACTCTGTAAAAGCTTGATTCTGAGGCGATATAAATCCCGCTATCTAATAATGTCGGCACAATTTGCGACGGTGGTAAGCTGGCATACTCCTCTTGATTACACACACTTAATATCTGTTGTCGCTCATGTGCTTCGAGTTTATTTGCCGGTTCTGGTCGAGCCGCTATTGGTCTTAAATCGGCTTGCACTTGGCCTGCTCGATACCAACGTCGATAAGTGCGTTTACTGAGTCCAGTTTCAGCACAAGCCTTGTAAAGGCGAGCACCATTGGTATACGCCTCTTGAATTAAGGCAATCAATTCTATGCGCTCAGGCAAGGGAGTTAGCTCTCCTCGCTGTCGTCCCCCCAGAGCGCATTGAGCTTTTTTCTGAGCACCAGTAACGCTGCAGCTTCAGCCAGGGCTTTCTCCTTGTAGCGCAATTCTCGTTGCAATGATTTGATTTCGGCTCTGTCAGCCTTGGCCTGCTGTTTAATGGTTTTGGTTTGTACTTCTGAGGTTTGAAAACCAGCTAAACAATCCTGTTTCCACTGCTGTACTTGTTCGCGGAACAAGCCTTTTTCACGGCAATACTGACTTAACTCGGCTTCCGATAGCGGGGCTGTTTCAATGAGTACCGCAAACTTAGCTTCAGCTGACCAGTCATCAGTTGTTAATGTTTTACCTGGCACGGGGCGACCTTCTTTTCTGACAATATCTCGCCAATGATACAAGGTTTGCACCGCAATGCCTTCTTCCCGAGCAACCTCTGCGACCGTTAAATTGTGAGGCGGTAATAATTTTTTAAGGATCGCCGCTTTACGTTCTGGTGAATACCGAGCCATATCGTTCTCTTTTGCCGCACCCTGTCTTTAAAAATAATGATTATTTAAGGGTGACAACAATCCTGACACAGGGGGAAGGCTGGCTGTATCTGGCGGTGATTATCGACTTGTACTCGCGCGCCGTGATTGGCTGGTCGATGAGTAATCGCATGACGGCTAAGCTGGCTTATCCAAAGCATGAGCCGCAAAGCCTGCTGCTGGGACAACGCCAGTGCAGAGAGCTTCTTCCATTTATTGAAGGTTGAGGCCATTCAGTACGAGCCGATCATGGACAGGGAAAACCATGAAGCACACCGTGTTTGAGTACATAGAAGTTGATTACAACAAAACCAGAAGGCATAGTTCACTTGACTATTTAAGCCCTTAGAATTTTGAATTGAAAATAGTGCTTAGTTAAGTGTCCAAAGTTAGCGGATCAGATCAGTTTAATCCCGCCCTGCTATTTTCGACTTGATAATAAGTTATTATTTTTATAAATTTTATCATGATACATCAACTTGTCGGCTTCTTTCAGCATGTCCTCAATTGATTTGTGTTTTAGAGGTTCATAATTGACAACCCCAGAAGAAAACTCTATGCAATAAGGCAAACAATCTAAATGACTACGTAGTTTTAGTGATGAGGTCAATCGTTTTATTAATGCTTTAATCTGTTCAATATTTGCATTTATTAACAACGCTACAAATTCATCGCCACCAAATCTAGCACAAACATCAGAAGTCCTGAATGACTTTTTCATTTCATCAGCAAAAATTTTTAGAGCTCTATCACCTTCAGCATGCCCATATTTATCATTAATTTCTTTAAATTTGTCTAGATCAAAAAAAATGATTGTTGCTGAAAGTGATTCCCTAGAGAAAATACCTAAACAATGTCGTGTTAACATAAAAAAGCCTCGACGATTTGATATTTTCGTCAATTCATCAGACATGGTGAGCTGAATTGACATCATTTCACGCTCTATCATATCAGCCAGATTAACTAGCATAGCAATATCTTCACTATTAAAATCTCTAGGGACTATATCAATTATACAAACAGTACCTAAAATTTGTCCGCTTAAAGTTTTTAGAGGTTGTCCAGCATAAAATCTAATATACGGCTCACCAACAACCAAAGGATTATTAATAAATCTATCATCTTTCATTGTATCTTTAACTATGAAAGTATCTTCTTTCAGAATAGCATGACTACAGAAAGAAATTCTTCGTTCTGTTTCATTAACATCTAAACCTAATTTAGACTTAAACCACTGTCGATTTTCATCTACGAAAGAAACAAGGGCAATTGGAACATCAAATAAACGTTTAGCCATGCGAGTAACACAATCAAATCTTTCTTCAGGAGGAGTGTCAAGAATAGATAAATCATGTAATTGTTTTAAACGAATTTTCTCATTTATAGGTTTTTTAGATGATTTCATATCACGCTCCAATTGATATTACTCCTTCTATATCATATGTAGTATAAACGATAGTTTCTATGTAATCTACCAACGCTGTTGGTTTAATGTTATACATTAAAGACTCTGTTGTAATCTTTGATGTACTTCACTGCCAGCGAGAAACGTTTCAATGATAAGGCCTGATACTTGTAGACACTTAAGTTAGGCTGCAGAGTTAACAAAGTATTTAAGGTTTCAAAATACTTTTTCTAATCTGATAGAAATGAGCCGGTGAATCAGTCTGCCCCAGACTGATTCACGCCAGGCACAACCGCGCCCGATTTCGCCCCGCTTTTTCCTTCCCGCGGGGCTTTTTTTGCCTTACCATGAATCAAATCTCAAGAGAACTGATTCGCGCCTCATTTAAAGACGCTTTTCTACTGTTGAATCTAGAGTTTATTGCGCGACAATTACCCTGACCAGTTCAGGATCAACACATCATATTCTTGCACTTGATCATCTATTTTGGTTCTATGCTGAACCCCTAGAAATTCCATCAAGGCTTATAATCCAACACTTTTTTGTACAGCCCTTTTGATAAATTCATTCGTGCTAGTCGATGCTTGAAATGCAGCGATAGACGCAGCTAAATGTAAGTCATGTCCTAACCTAACATTAAGCGATCCCTTACAAGGCTTCTCTGGCTGAATGTCTTGTTGTGCGCAATCAACAAGATAGGCGTTAATTGCCTCTTGAAATGCTTGCTCTAACCCTTTGGCTGTTTCAGCCTCATAGTTGATCAACGGTGAAATGAATAATACTTGCCCAAACAGAATATTGTCGCCAGGGCAAATTTCTACAGAGCCGTGATACCCCTTATATGTCATTGAATTTTGCATCATAGTTTCCCCCATTCGGTTAATTTGTCTCTGACTTGGCGCAATGCGTAAGCCTTTAATTCATTTCTAGGGTGCGGTTTATGCAGGTTAATTAACTCTTTCGGAATGCCATTATCAAACTTAACCCTTGAACCATCGCCTTCTACTTGTTGATAACCTAGCATTTTTAACGCACCAGCTAATTCATGCCAAGTTAGTGTTTTGGACGACTTGAGTTTTGCTAATAATTTATCCGTTTTCGTCATGATACCTCCTGCTATATAGGAGGTCATTATACCAAACCAACAGAGCGCAGCGCAACTATATATAGTCGCGCTACATGTGTTCTGCCATACCGAATAGTTTCAGCAGTTTTATTATTTTGAGCCGTTGAGGGCTATTTTCTGGCGAACTAACAAAGTGGTGAAATTGACCAATTATTGAGAACTGGTTTTTTGTGTTTTTGGCAGAGGTTTAGTGGTGATTTTGAGGCGTTCGGCACTGATATTGAATGAGTGGCAAAGTCGTTATGCGCACAATATTCATAATGGTAAATCGTGTTACAAAAACGAAATTTTCGTTTTATTTAAATAAATAATAAAAACTTAATCAGGAGATTTGAACGAATCAATCCAATTAAGGCAAATAACCAAGCAAATTGAATTAAGTAAGTTAATTTGATTAACTTGATTAATTTACTTAACCCGATTAACTGAATTAACTTGATTAAACAGATTAAATCAATTAATCTGTTTATAGACTACATTGAGGTGTTGATATGAAAGTAATTAGCGTATGGAATGAAAAAGGTGGCGTAGGTAAAAGTACCATCAGTTTTAATCTGGCTGGAGCCGCCGCAGCAAAGGGCTTTAAAGTATTATTAGTAGATGATGATCCTCAGGGTTCTTGTGCTTGGTTGGGCAGTGATGGATTTGCTCCCTTCGAAGTCGTAAAACATTGGCCTCAGCAAAAACCGAATGTTGATATTGTTATCGTTGATATGACACCTAGTACCGCAGACACGCCTAACGGAGTGGTCGTTATGCCTTACCAACCAACTCGTTTATCTTATGGAGTAGTAGCTAAACATCTCCCTAAGTTGAAGCAACTAGGTTTAAAAGTGGTACAAGTAATATCGATGGGTGATATGCGAAAAAGTGAACACCGCGATTTTGTCAAAACAAAAATGGCTGAAGATAAAACCATCAAACTTGTACCCAACCGTGCCATTTTTGAACGTACAACTGGACTCGGTCGCACTGTTTTTGATCCCGAGTTAAAAGGAATGTACGGATTGAGGGATGCACAAAAAGATATGAACAAGATATTAGATGAGGTTTTGAAATGAGCAAAGGTCCAGCATGGTTGGCAACGGCAGAAAAAAACATATCAGGTAACGAAGTCGGGCAAGCCGCGATGATTGATGGAAAAATCCTTCGTGGAAAGCCTGGACGAAAAAAATCCCCCGTAAACCGTAAAGTGATTGGACTAAACTTTAGTGAAGATCAAAATCGAAAACTTACCGAACTAGAAATGACTCTAAAATTTGCAGGATTAGACTTAGTTCGTGGACGTAGTGAGGCCGCTGAGTTGGCTATAAATCTTGCCTTAGCAATAATGAGCGGAAAAAGTTCGGATGACATTAAAAGCTGGTCTCATGGCTTTCTATCTTCAATGACTGGGATAGAGGACAAGCAAGCAGTCGATGACCTGGCATAATTCCACCAAACCAATTAAGTGGATTAAGTGGATTAAGTGGATTAAGTGGATTAAGTGGATTAAGTGGATTAAGTGGATTAGCAAACACTAAATGGTCAATGGTGATGTGCAAATCACCACTGACCCGCAACACAAGCAACCTACAGAGGATTAAATATGTCGCATATAGAGTATACAGAAATAGATAAAAGCCGTCTAATTGACTTGCCGAAACTCCCCGCGTGGCAGTTATACCAATGGTTAGCAACAAAGCCGACATGGGTACAATTCAGGGTTGCAAAACAACTTAGTTTGAGCAAGTTTTACTGACAAGAAAGGGACATTAAGTCCCTTTCTTTTCGGAGGTCTACATCTAAAAGTCAGATATGAGTTATCTGGTTTTATAAACTCTTTTAAACTTTACTCGTTTTGCAAAAACGCCATTCAACCAAATATTTCCGACTATACATACGCCTATACCAACAACCCATCCAAAAAGCTCAGGAAGAAAAGATGCCGTTTGCACACCAAGAAACAAAGATAATATTAATAAACCAATGCCGAAAACCATTGGCACTCCATATTCAATTTCAGCCTGGCATCCACGACAGACTTTTGCACCGCGGCTAACAGTACCATGACAATGAGGACAAACTAGGTCGTTCATAGGTAAATCCTTTTATTAAGTGCAAGCATTTTAATGAAGTTTATCACGCGTAATATTACCGCCCAAAATCAATTATCTAACCACAGCACTAACTTTGGATATCTGAGTACTACCGCACAAAAACGTATACTATTTGGCAGCGATGGATATTACCTATCAAAACTACTATCATAAATAAATTATCAAAACATTTAATGAGAAATGATAATTTATGTCCAGAGTTGGTTATGCAAGGGTAAGCTTCAGAGGTCAAAGCTTAGAGGTGCAACTCAGCAAGTTACACCAAGCTGAGTGCAACAAGATATATCAAGAAAAACGCAGTGGTAGGACAACTGAACGGTCGGAATTTCAATCCTGCATGAGTTATTTGCGTGAAGGGGATACCTTGGTGGTAACTCGACTAGATCGCCTTGCTCGCTCAGTTGTTCACTTAGCTCAGATGGCTTCCCGTTTCCAAAATGAAGGTATCGATTTACTCGTTATTGACCAGAATATTGATACCAGCACCTCAACAGGGCGACTCATGTTCAATATGTTGGCTGCGATTGCAGAGTTTGAAAATGACTTACGAACAGAAAGGCAGGCTGAAGGCATAGCAAAAGCCCATGAAAATGGCGTCAAATTTGGTAGACCTGTAAAACTCACAAACATCTTAAAACAAGCAATTTATGATAAAAGAGCTGAAGGGGCGACCATTGGCCAACTTGCCAAGGAGTATCAGCTCGGCGAAGCATCTATTTATCGCGCCATTAATTCTGTGAAGAAGACGATAACATAGCCTTCCGAAACATGTTGATATCGGTATAACTCTTTGAATACAAACCAAACACCACAAAAGGTCTTACATTGAACTCACGTGATTTTGTTGCCATTGAAGATAATGGCTCATTTAAAGCAACGAAAAATAATAATGACTGGATTGTAGAAAAAGGGGCGATGTTAGTGACAGGCACCTTTGAAGGACGTGAGTTACTTGAGTTCACATCCCGACCGATACAAACGAAATCAGCCCTGGTTGATTGGATTTTACGAGTCTATTTTTAAGATAAAATATCCCATGACGAAAAAACGCACAACAATAGAAGATGAATGCATTAAGGCTACTCTCGCGCAACAACGGATGTTTACATCAGAGCATCACTGCGATGGTTGTCATAGTGAATCACCTAAGCGATACAGTGTGAGTGGCAAGTGCGTTAGCTGTAAGGCTACCGGTGTGAAGAATACGACCGACAACCATCATTGGACCACGAATGCTAATGATTTAAGAGCACTAAATGAAGTTAGAGTAGTAACGCTGATATTGAAGGAGCTCGATAAGCAACAGCGTTTACGGCTATTAAATAATCACTCAATGAACACACTTTTAACGCCCATACACTGCGGTATCACCGGCTTTGGCTCACCCGCAGCCGAATACCAGCAATTGCCACTAAGTCTTGATGAGTTGCTGGTAGAGCATCCTAGCGCAACATTTCTAGGGTATGCGAGCGGGCACTCAATGCAAGGCGCTGGAATTTTTGATGGCGATATCCTTATCGTTGATAGGTTTGTTACCGCTCAGCATGGTGATATTGTCGTGGCGACGCTGAATGGTGAGTTTATTTGCAAAACCCTCGACAGCATAAATCACAGATTACTCTGCAACCCCGCAGAGATTGTCCCCTGCCAAATCCATGAATATGATGACTTTGTTATAGAAGGCGTAGTTATTCGCTCAATCCGTTGCCACCGGCCAAGTCCATTACTACCAGAGTAAACGCCATTCATGTTTGCATTAATCGACGCGAATAGTTTTTATTGCTCCGCAGAGCAAGTCTTTCGCCCGGAATGGCGCGGCAAGCCCATTATTGTGCTTTCTAATAACGACGGCATGATAGTGTCAGCCAATCGCCAGGCAAAAGAAGCCGGCATTCCCAAATTTAAGCCATTCTTTGAGATAAAATTCCTTTGCGAACAAAAAGGCGTCATCGCGCTGTCTTCGAACTATGAGCTATACAGCTCACTGTCTGCACACATGATGCAAGTCATTGGGCGGTTTGGCCCCGAGCAACACATTTATAGTATTGATGAATCATTTTTGCGCTTTAAACACTGCCACCACGCCATCCCATGTTTAATCACTCACGCCCACAAAATCCGCCGGGCGGTATGGAAAGAAACCCGCTTACCCGTATGCGTTGGCATTGGCGCAACCGTTACGTTGGCAAAAGTCGCAAACCATGCAGCAAAAAAAATACAGGGATATCGCGGAGTTTGCGCCATTAACAGTGATGCAGAGCGTTTATCCATCTTGGCGGCACTCCCTGTTGCCGATGTTTGGGGCATTGGCAAAAAAATCAGCGCTAAATTACATGCTATAGGGATAAACACCGCGCTTGAGCTGGCCAACTACCCACCGGCATTGGCCAAGAGAAACTTTAACGTCGAAGTTGAACGCACAATCAAAGAACTCAATGGCGAATCATGCATTACCTGGGACGAAACCAAGGCAGACCAAAAACAGATATTTTCCACCAGAAGCATGGCGAACCGCATCATTGATAAAGCGTCTTTGACCCAAGCGTTATGCAAACATCTGGGGATAGCCGCACAAAAATCCAGAAAACAAGATTCATTATGTGGCGTCATGCTCGTCTTTGCCCATAACTCACCATTCAATGACAGACCCAGCGGATTTAAACAAACGCATCACTTTGCTTACCCAACCGCGGACACACCCGCAATGAGCCAAATAGTAAAGCAAATAGTTGATAGATGCTTTCAACCTGGAACCCAATATTACAAGGTTGGAATTGGGCTACTAGATTTAAGCTCTGCGAAAAATAAACAAGAGGATTTGTTTGCACCTATCACTAACCCAGCGCTGATGAATGTCTACGATCAACTGAATAATAAATATGGTCGGGATGCGATATTTGTTGCCGCTCAAGGGATAGCCCCAAAATGGGGAATGCGCAGAGACAGATTAACCCCACAATACACAACCAAGTGGAGTGACTTACCGAAAATAAAATGCTGAGTTTCGTTCGCTGCTAATGCCTTCTAGTCTTTCCCTTGCTTATTCCAAACCCCGGTTAAATGGTTAACCATTTAACCTATCACCTCATCTTGAAAGTGTTACACAATCATAATGCTTAGCTTCGATTTCGACTCATTTCCCTGCCAGACAGTCACGTAGTGACAAGCGCCGCAGGCTAACCATCTATACAGAAACACTAATAGCCTAACGGTCGATTAGACAAAATATCCCTTCAGCGCGGCTTTGCTGTTATCTAGCCCCTAGCGATAGCTAGGAATTGGCTAGGCATTAGTTATCCCCTGCTGTTGATGCCTTTCAATAATATTCTTTTAGAGTATTTATCTTATAGCTCGTAAGAGCTAAAAGAAGAACTCCCTGTTCTTACTCCTTTTTCTTACTCCCACTTTATTTAGCTAATACAAGGCTTATCCACAAGAGCATCTGGCCGCACTAGAAAACTACAAAAGGGAAGTTATTCACCAAGAGCTGTCAGTCAAAAACAGGGCTGGTGTGAGCGTTTTACTGGTGATAATTGACATAATATGTCAAAAAAAATCTGCGGACGTGACAATGCCTCGCGAGTTAACGCGATTAATTAAACGGGTAAGTTATTGATGGTGTGGCGAATGATGCCCGTGTGATGCGAACAGATCGCGAGTAGGTCTATGGCCGACGGGAGCATTATGTTCGCGCCACACAAAGCTCAGGCCGTTTTTAACCGCCTTTTGATAAGACGCTTTAATGCTTCCCAAGATGTTATCGGCAAACACGCCTATCGTTCGTAGAAAGCCTTTAGACAACCACTTATATGAAGGCTCTGAGCGAACGGTAACGCCATCTTCAGCGTAAAGCTTAATCTCTTTACTGGTGAATATTTCCATGTTTTCTAATATGGCAATGTAGCGATACCAGGTACTGCTTGATATTGAATCACCAAAGCGCCGCGCATATTGCAACATCAACGCATCGTGGCCGGTTGTATCCATGTGATCAAGCTTAGGCTTACCCACTTGGCCAGACATAAAGTCGCAATTGGTCAATAGCACTAGCAAGACGTTGAATAGCTTACGCCGCCCACGCAGTGACAAGGAACGTAACCGCCCACGCTTATCGGTATGGCTGCGTGTAGAGAACACAAGTTTCTTACTGTTATTAATCAGTATTTTGAAGTGGGGAGGTAAACGGTTTTTCTTAGTAAAGCCTTCATCAGACGCAATATAATCCGCTGAACCTACGGCTTTCTTAGTAGATTTTACCAGATTAGCGGCATAGCGGCGCTTTTCACGCAGTTCTCGACGCTTGGTACGTGCTTTTTCACGTATCGCTTGAATCTGCTTATTGGGAGTGCTAGAGGTTTTCATTAGACACACTCACAATATCCACGAGTGATCGAGTTAAGATCGCCGTACTGTATTGGATGCATCCAGGGGAATAAAGAGAGAAATGCCGCTTAGCGCAGCAATATTGCAGCTGATTTTTCATTATTAAACTCTACACGATTTAGATATGTTTGAATGCTACTTCAAACATTTGGTTATTTACGGTAATAGATTAGAAGGATCTATGCAAGATCAATTTGATAATAACTAGATTTTGAAAACAAAAAAGCCGAACACGTGTAGGAGTTCGGCTTTTTTGCAAATGCTATATAGTCAGATTAGCGGTCTGACACATTTTAAACTTGAAAAATACACTACATAGAAAGCTATGTAGTAGTGCTCTTTGTAATGCACTCTAACCTCAAGTTCTAAGCTTATAATAGTCTATTTATATTAATTAGAATAGTTTTTTGTTGTTAAATCTAGTCAATTTTAGTGGCATGAAAAACAACCTTCCCCACCACATCTAATTCGTCAAATCTATACAATTCATCGCTGTAGTTCTTGTTGTAACTTTTTAGCTTAATCATTTGCCTTTCGTAAGAAAAGACCTTTACCCTCAACGTATCACCCTGCCTAAAAACATACATATGACCATCTACAATGCAGTTTTGAGTAGGATCTACCACTATCAATGAACCATTTTTCAAAACAGGTTCCATTGAATCACCAGTAGCTACAATGCAAAATAATTTTGCGAAATTACAAATGCTTGGCAAATCTTTTACATGCAGTAACTCATATTCTTCATTTTCATTAAAGCACCCGCTACCAGCGGCTGCGTTAACATTGAAATAAAATGGAATTTTCTTAAAATCTTCCACGCATGAATCTACGCTGATAACCACACTAGAATCAGTTTCGACATCAAAGAAATCCATCTTGAGCTCATACTTATCCATTAACAGATTAATAAATTTACGCCGCGGATAAGACTTGCCTTTCTCCCACTGTGAAATTGTGGATTTAGTGACTCCAATAACCTCACCGAACTCACTCTGGCTAAACCCGTATCGCTCTCTCAATTGCTTCAGATTTTGACCAAAAACGCTCATACATTAAACCCTGTAAAATTTTAACTATTATCGCACTCCTGAAACCTCACACTGTTGAATCTCCCTTTACCTGTAAAGGCAAAATCGACCAAACTTTACTTTTGTTCTTTGCTGCTTTATCATGCACCACATGATCATTCATACAGTGCTTTGTGTGATTAATCTTCAGCGCCAATACGGGCTGTAATCCGCCCTTGCGGTTAGGATTGTTCTTTAGCAATTTGGGCCATAAAACGACGTTCTCGTTAATGAGTGTAGTCGCTCCCGGCACACCCCAAAGGGAGGAAAGAAAATTTGGAAATGTGACTTCGTAATATGTCCTCTGATGGCGACCGGACTGATGCTGGCTCAGATAGGCTAAAAACAAGAGCAGAACTCTTGGTATCAGGTACTGAAATGGTTTTACTGCGTGAATGACCCATTATGTGCGAAGTGCCCGCAAGTCTCGGCGGGAGGGGGTAGAGACTTTTTATCAATGTTAATGCGAAGGTTCTTCGTGATTTCCTCAGCTTTTTTGTGCAAGTATTTTTTCCCACAGAGAAAGATGAGTAAATCATGCAGAGATGGACTTCTATCAACTCAAAACAACACGCGATACGAATAGTTGAGCGTTTTTTCAGACAACCGCACCTTGCCAGAAAGGCAATCCAGTACAAATATCATCACCCAGACTCTTCGCACTACCGCTCAGTCTTCGACAGTATCGCTGTTATCACTGAGCAACAAACCTTAATGAGCGTCGATGAAGCCAAGAATGTATTTTTATACTGGCAGAATCGGCCTCTACATCGTTGGAAGCAACATGACTATTGCGTGGCCATACTAATGTTGACTGGTCACTGGCACCCGCCAGAGCAGATGCCAGGTCAATGCCAGCAGCCACCAACAACTCATATCTGCAAATCTCTCCTGCATAAACACAAAAACCAGAAAACATCACTTAGGCAATGTAATGCAAAGTAACTCTCATATTAACAGCATCAAAACCCACTTCGGGCAAAAGCAGCTCGAATTGCTTAATGATGATGACGTTACCGAGCTCATGTTAAACAGTGACGGTAACTTGTGGGTAGAACGATTTGGCTTACCTATGCAAATTGAGTCATCTATGACACCCACTCAAGCCATGCTATTAATGAAAGCACTCGCGGGATTTCACAGCGTGAGCCTAACGGCAGAGCAGCCTCTGCTTGAATGTGAATTTCCTGTCGACGGCAGCCGGTTTGAAGGCGTAATTCCACCAGTAGTATTGGCGCCCACATTTGCGCTGCGTAAAAAAGCCATTCGAGTGTTCAGCCTTGACGACTACATGCAGACTGGGATGCTATCCAAAACCCAATGTGCCGTTCTCAGACAAGCAATCACTGAGCGAAAAAACATACTGATTGTTGGTGGTACTGGCTCTGGTAAAACCACGTTTGCTAACGCTCTTATTAATGAAATGGTGTGTCTTTGCCATAATGACCGCATTGTTATCATTGAAGACACCAACGAAATTCAGTGTGCCGCGCAGAACTCGGTGATATTGCGCAGCAATGCCACCACATCAATGGCCAATCTACTGCGAGCCACCTTGCGCCTGCGCCCCGACCGCATTCTGGTTGGTGAAGTTCGTGGAGGTGAGGCGCTATCGCTACTTAAATCTTGGAACACTGGCCATTCTGGCGGTATAGCAACCATTCACGCCAACAGCGCCCGCCTGGGACTCATTCGTTTAGGTGATTGCATCGCTGAAGTATCACAACACATCAATCACACCCTTATCTCTCAAACCGTAAACCTCGTTGTTTTCATAGAAAAATCATCAACCGGCCGCAGCATTAAAGAAATAATTCAAGTGCATGACTTTGTAGACGGCCAATACGTCACGTCAACCATTGAAAATTAAAGGAATTAACCATGTGTAAATGCCTCCGCTGCAAAAAAGAAGAAGCGGCGCAACCATCAAGATGGTGCCTGAGCTGTTATTACCCAGGGATAGATGCCGACTATGACGAATACCTAGCACTATTAGATGAAGGGCACCGCCAATGCCAAGCCGCTGTCATGTCAGGCTGGCAAGACCCCGTTGAAGCGGGTTGTGAGCCTGATTGAAACAAATCACTCATCCCCTCCTTCCATAAACAACCATCCATAAACAACCACTCACAAGGAGTACCCGCATGAACCAATTTGAACCGCCCAGGTATCAATCGTGGCTCAAATACCTCACTGAACACCCGCTAATTCTACTCGCTATTTTATTCGCCATTGCCATGTTGTTCCCTGACATAGCTCACGCAACATCGTCCTCTGGTATGCCTTGGGAATCTCCCCTCAACAAACTGGTGAAATCTATCACGGGCCCTGTCGCGTTTGGCATTTCAATTTTAGCCATTGTCGCGGCCATGGCAGGCTTGCTGTTTGGCGGGGAATTATCAGGGTTAATCAAAACCTTACTGTTCCTAGCTGTCGGCATTTCCGTTGTGGTGTTTGCTGCTAACGTATTGAGTTCTCTCTTTAACGTGTCATCAACCTTGGTGACATGATGTATGGCACTACACTGCACCCCTATTTTTGATTTTCACCGCGGCAATCTCATTTTAGGTTGTGAGCGCAACTTACTTATGCTACTTGGCATGTTGTGCATGGTTCTCATGGTACTTCAAACCGCCGTATCAATCGTGTTAGCCATAGCACTATGGATAGGCGGCCTGCCGTTGCTCAGCATGATGGGCAAAGCCGACCCTCACATGACCAAAGTATTTTCGCGCTATCGTAAATACGCTGAGTTTTACCCTGCTCACAGCCGCAAAAACTACGCCAACCGGGATTAATTATGTTCCAAACCGCAAAGTATCGAACGCCCAGCATGGGCTTTAGTGATTTACTCAACTACGCCATTTTGGCTGATGATGGTGTCATTCTGAATAAGGACGGCTCATTAATGGCAGGGTTTGCATTTGCTGGCCCTGATATTTCTAGCGCGACCGTTTCAGAGCGCAACGACCTAATGGGGCGCATTAATCGGGTACTCTGCGGTTTTGGCACCGGTTGGATGACCCATATTGAGGCTGTTCGTGACCGCTCACCCAATTATTTAGACACTCAAGGCGCCGCTTTTCCGCATCCCGTGTTTGCCATGATTGATGCTGAGCGTCAGGATTATTACCAGCGAGTCAGTACACGCTATGATTCTGACTACTACCTGTTTGTCACGTATATGCCACCAAACAAAGCCAAATCAGCCATTGCTAACTTTATGTTTGAGCAAAACAGTAACGTCAAACAAGGCTACCAAAAGCATTTAGATGTATTTAAAAGCAAGTTGCGTGAAGTCGAAAGCAACCTCAGCGGCTACATTCAGATTAAGCAGCTCAACGCCTATAAACCCTCAGCTCACAGTCAATTTTATTGCTGCAAACTGCTTGAAGCCCTTAATCACTGCATTAGTGGCGCCCACCATCCCATGCAACTCCCTTTTTGCCCAAGCGGCTTAGACACATTGCTAGGGCTGCACGACTTCTGGACAGGATTAAGCCCCAAGCTCGATGACCAGCTATTAATGACCATTAGCGTTAACGACTTTCCTGACAGCTCCGTGCCCAACATGCTTTATCACCTTGATAAACTTGGCATGAGCTACCGATGGTCAACCCGCTTTTGTTTTTTTGATGCAACCGATGCACAAAAGGCCCTGTGCAAAGAGCAGCGAGCCTGGAAGCAAAAAATTATCGGTTTTAAAGACAGATTTACGAACAATCCTAACCCTACTATTGATACTGACGCCCAGCGTATGCACGTTCAGTACAGCCAAGCAGCGGATATGGTTAAATCCAACGGCGTTCAATATGGCCATTACACCTCAACACTCATTATTCGCGCCAAGACTCAAGAAGCGCTGGACGATATGGCAGAGCGATTGATTAATGCGATTAGGCACCTTGGATTTAATGCCATTACTGAAAGCGTTAACAGTGTTGATGCCTTCTTAGGCTCATTGCCATCAGACAGCTTACACAACGTCAGACGCCCGCTAGTGAGCACCTTAAACCTCGCCGCCATGCTACCTACCTCAGCACAGTGGACGGGCAACATTACCAACCCTAATCCTATGTATCCTGAACATTCACCCGCATTGATGCAGGTGGGCGGGGAAGGAAACGCCCCCTTTTGGTTAAACCTGCACCATGACGACTTAGGTCACAGCTTAGTGTTTGGCCCACCCGGGGCAGGTAAATCCACCCTATTGGCGCTACTCGTCGCGCAAGCGAGTCGATACCCTCACTGCAAACAGTTTGTCTTTGATAAGGACTACTCAGCATTTGCCATCAGTCAGTGTGGCGGCGTTCACTACGACATTTGCAAAGACAGCACAGTGAGCTTTGCACCCTTATCGAAACTGCGTGACGATTTCGATTGGACGGTGGATTTTGTGGTTAAATTACTGGCACTGCGCCAGTTGCACGTAACTCCGCGCCAGCGCAATGAAATCCAAGCCACCCTGCGCAACCTCGCTGACACTGACACGCTAGAGCACATTACCCTTAGTGAGTTCGTTAACGTGGCCGACGTAGAGATTGCAGAAGCCCTTCAGCACTACACCCTTGGCAGTGCTGGCAGCTTACTCAACAACCCCAGTGACAGCTTTCAAAACGCAGCTCTTCAAGTGTTTGAAATGGGCGAGCTAATGAGCAAGGGCGACCAAGATTTATTACCCGTACTCATTTACCTGTTTAGACAAATCGAACTGAGTCTTGATGGCCATCCCGCATTTCTTTGGATAGATGAAGCCTGGGTTGCATTACAGAACCCTATATTTGAGGCCATGATTAATGAATGGTTACGGGTACTGCGTAAGAAAAACTGCGTGGTTGCCCTATTCACTCAATCATTGGGTGAGGCCGCGAAGTCAGCCATCTTTGAAATGCTCATGATAGCCTGCCCGACCAAGGTGTTTTTGCCCAACCCGGACGCTGACAACCCCACGTTAAAGACTATTTATCAGGGGTTTGGCCTTAATAGTCGTCAAATTGCCATCATCAAAGAAGGCCAGCGCAAGCGGGATTACTACATTACTCAACCAGAAGGTAATCGACTATTTAATCTCAATCTTGGTGAGCTAAGCCTCGCGTTTGTTGCCAAAAGTGGCAAGCACGACCTCAACGCCATTCGTGAGCACATCAGTGAATATGGAGCGCAGTGGTATCAGCACTGGTTAGTCACCTGCGGCATCATTGACGAGCAGACCAGACAAGAATTTGCCGGCGCACAACAACCAGCGTCGCCATGAACACCTAGGGGGATACATGCATACATCCATTAAACGGGCGCTCTTATGTAGCGCCTTTTTGTTACCCGTTTGCCAGCAAGCGCAAGCCATCCCAGTGGTTTGCGTCAACTGCTCTAGCGAATGGACTCAGCTCGCCAACAATATCCAACTCGTAACCACTCAAGCCGAAAATATCCGACAAACCATCAACCAGGTTCAAATGATAGAGAACCAAATCCGCAACACCAAAAACCTGGCCTCGGGTGATTGGGGCAACGTCTTTGACCACCTACAACGCTTAAACGTGCTCGCCAGACACGGTGAAAGTATTGCGTTCTCGTCAGCCTCAGTGATGGAAGACATGAACGCCGTGTTTAAAGGGTATGACAGTTGGAATAAAACCGTCGCCCCACAAGACTTGTCTTCTCATTACCGCAACGTATCTCAAAGCTTAGGAGATACCGCCATGGCCGCCATGAAAGTGGCCAACGGCATTCATGCGCAACAAGCAGAGGATAACGTCACCCTTCAACGCCAGCAACGAGCGTCTGAAAATGCCACTGGTCGCTTACAGGCCATTCAAGCGGGCAATCAATTGTCAGCGCAAACCATCAGCCAATTGCAAAAAATAGAAACCCTGCTAGCCACTCAAATTCAGCTCACTAGCACGCTCGTGCAAGCAGAAAATGAACGCAAGCAAATGCAACAGGCGCAGCAAGATAGGTTTATGCAGGGTGATGTACCGTCCTTAGAATCAAGGGAATTAAAACCCTTTAGCCTCAAACAGTTTTAAGGAGCATTATGCGCATTTTGCTCGCACTACTGTGGGTGTTCAGCAGTGTCGCTTGGGGAGCCCCTACCGCTGGCGCCCCAGACACCGGCGCCATGGATGAATTACTGCGCACCTTCGAAAACGCGGCAGGCCAATGGCCTGCCATCATCATTCCCATTACCACCTACTTATTTTGGACGCTGGTAACTATCTCCTGGGCATGGAGTTTCGGAATGATGGTTCTTAATGGCGGCGATACCAAAGACATCTTGGCGGAGCTCTGCAAGCGCACCATCATGGTGGGTTTTTTCTGGTATCTACTGCTCAACGCTCACGAACTGGGCGCCATCATCATCAACAGTTTCGCATCTATCGGGGCAAAACTGGCTGGCAGTGGCGCAGCTCAAACCGCGATATCACCATCATCAGTGTTTGATATTGGTTTATCGCTCGTGTCAAAGATGATGAGCAAATTACACGGCTTTGATATAGCGTCCAGCATTGGCTACATCTTGGTATCGTTGGGGATCTTAGTTATTTTCGCCTTCATCGTACTTAACCTCATGGTTGTCATTATTCAGTATTATTTCCTGCTGAATGCTGGCGTGGTGATGCTAGGCTTCCTCGGTCACGAATGGAGCCGCGACTACGGGATCAACTATTTTAAGCTGATGATTGGTATCGGGGTGAAGTACCTCACCATGCAACTTATTATCGTACTGACACTGAATATCATTGATACGTGGGTTAAACAAAGTGAGCTCACTTGGACACAGTTGCTCATTATTCTGCCGATGATGATAGTGATTTGGGGGCTAGTACGAGAAATCCCGCAAATGGCACAAAGCCTCGTCAGTGGTAGTGACCAGACCACGGGCAACGCTGTCGCCGGCGCGATGCAAGCGGCCGCATTGACTGCCGCAGCCGCTGCGGGTGCTTATGGCGCCATGGGTGGAGCAACCGGTATGTTACAAGGCGCAGGCAACATGTCTCGCCTCGCTGGCGCCGCATGGGACGCAGCATCTGAAGGTGGTGGTGGCGAAGGTGGCGAAGGTGGTGACGGAGGCGGCGAAAACGATCCGGCAACTTCAACACCCCCTGAAAGCGGCAGCGGCTCTGGTGACTCAAGCTCTAGTGACTCAGGCTCTGGTGACTCAAGCTCTAGTGACTCAGGCTCTGGTGACTCAGGCGCCGCCGGTTCGAGCCTAGGAGATTCAAGTGCTGATGCCGCCGGTTCGAGCCTAGGAGATTCAAGTGCTGATGCCGCCGGTTCAAGCCCGGGTGATTCAGGTGCTGCCAGTTCAAGCCCAGGAGATTCAAGCCCAGGTGATTCAGGCTCAGGCGAGCAAGGAGCAAGCGGTGAAGCCTCTAGTGGTGACAGCGCGGGCGATACACCTCCCAAAGAAGGCGCAAACAAAGGCAATGGCGCAAAGCGGGGCTTTCTTGGCACTGCCGCTGTTGCTGCCGGCATTGCTGGCGGTGCCATTGGTAAACAAATGAAGGGCTCTGCCGCCAACGCGTTCAAGTCAGCCATGACCGCGTTTAATACCCCCTCTGATTCTGTGGTGGGCCGCGCAGCAGCAAGCCTTAAACCTAACGATCCATCGCTACAACCTCAAAAAAAAAATCCAATGAATGATTCCGGCAAATCTGGCGCGAGCAAGCCTGAGCCTTGGATGCAGCAATCTGGCGGGTTTTCGAAGCTCAGCAAACCGAACCAACAACAGGCGCTTAAAAACTTCAGTCAGTGGATTAATGATCCAAAACACACCTTTAACCTGGAGGAGTACGTCTCCTACACCCAGGGCAAAAACCAGAAATAGCGAGACTCTCTTTTATGGATAACACACCTCCCGAACGGGCTCAGGATGAAATGAGCTTGATGTATCAACGCGCCCGCATGGAATGGGATGAACGCATTGGTGATACGGTCAAACAGCTTAAAACATGGCGCATTGTGGCCATATCGTCGCTTGTCGTGACGGCATTTGCAGTCATTGGCATTAGCTACATTGGCGCCCAGAGCAAAATCCAGCCGTTTGCACTGGCATTAAGTGATGACCGAGTGATTGCCTTGCAAGAGCTCACAGCGCTGCCAAGAAACCAACTAGAGCTTGTCACTCGCAGTCAAATTGCGGGGTTTATTGAGCATGTTCGTAGCGTGTATTCAGATCCGTTTGCCCAGCAAAAAGCGGTACAAGACGCCTTTGCTCACTTGCGTAGTAATGATGCCGCGCATCAACAACTGAGCCAGGCGTTATCAACCACATTAAATCCAATGAAACGCGCTGAAACTGAACTGGTCAAGGTATCTATTCACAGCGTATTGCCCCTGGGGGATGGCAATACTTACCAAGTTGAATGGACTGAAACCTTGTCAGACCGCAAGGGTAAGGTGATATCTACCCCACGATTCAGGGCGGCTCTCACGACCTCCCACCAAACACCCAGCACCCCAGAAGGGTTTATGCGTAACCCAACGGGCCTGTGGTTCACCACGTATCAAGTCACGGAAATCAACTGATGAAACAGACCTTTACCTTTAGCCTGTTATTGCTGGCCATGCTGCCAGGGCTGGTGCAGGCAAACGCCTTAAATGCCAAAGAAAAACAGGCCACGGAACTCGCTCAAGATTGGATAGCTAAGGACAATAAAACCATTACCGATGGTAGTGGCCGCGTGACTTACTTCTACGGTGCATCATTGCCAACCGTAGTTTGCGCCCCCTTTAAAACCTGCGTACTTGAGCTAGACACTCAAGAGGTCATTAACCCAGATAATGGCCTGCAAATTGGGGATGCCGT
The DNA here is from genome assembly GCF_056522965.1 of Shewanella sp. ISS20. Lineage (NCBI taxonomy): Bacteria > Pseudomonadati > Pseudomonadota > Gammaproteobacteria > Alteromonadales > Shewanellaceae > Shewanella > Shewanella sp. ISS20. The sequence continues at coordinate 16,588 of NZ_JAWRZK010000002.1, read as the reverse complement.
GCGCTGGCGCGTGACGCCTACCGTGTCGGGCTCTGGGGATACTCGTCGCACCCAATTAATCATCAAACCTACTGACACTAACCTTGAAACCAATTTAACCATTGCCACCAATAAGCGGATTTATCAGGTCAAACTCATTTCACGAGCCAATGATTGGATGCCGCTAGTCAACTTCGAGTATCCCGAAGAACGTGCGGCGCAGTGGGCAGCCTACCAATCGGCTATGCAGGTAGAAACCCAAAAGAACACCTTGCCCGATGGCCAGTTGGTGCCCGAGCTCGATTTTAATTATGACGTGTCAGGCAAAGCGGACTTCAAACCACTGCGAGTTTATAACGATGGTCGCAAGACCATCATTGAAATGCCAACGCGGGTAGAGCACCGAGTGCTACCTACCTTGTTGGTTGTGAATGGCAATCAGCAAGAGCTGGTGAACTACCGGTATAAAAATAGTTATATCCAGGATGGGCGCCGTATTAATGGCCGCTTCGTGGTAGACCAACTGTCTGACGCTATCATGCTGGTTGTCGGTGTGGGTGGCGACCAAGAGTCCATTTTAATTGAATATGAGGGGCAGTAGATGCATAAGTTTCTGTTAGCGCTCAGCCTACTATTCATGACGGGATGCGCCACATCACCGGTCAACTTCTACAACTTTTCCTTATCCAGTGCTGAAGAGCAGCAAGTGGCCGCAGATTTAGCCTGGTTAATTAAAGAAAAGCACGGCGCCGCGGCGACGTTTGAGTTTGACTATCCGCAGTGGTCACGCTCAACGAGCTTTTCAACAGCCGTTGAGCAAGCGCTTCGCAAACAGGGCATTGCTGTGTATGCCCGCGAAGTGACTGAGGATGACCCAGTAGCCAAAAGTCACAATCAACTTTACTATACGCTAGACAGCCTCAACGATGGCCAACTGTATATTCGCGTGATAGTAAACAACCGATTTTCATTTCAGCGCATTTGGATAAGGGATTATGTTGATGTGCTCAGGCCGCTGACAACGACCAGCGTGTTTGAAGGAGTCGCCGGTGAGTCATACTAACCCCATCATTAACCAAGTCCCAGGTGAGCATCACCCGAACAAGCGAAGGCTGAGCGGTAAACTCATGATGGTTGTTGTCATGAGTTTAATGATGTTGGGATTACTAATTCTGTGGGCGCTGGCCAGTAAGGCCGCGACGGCGCCCACGACCACACCCACCACGCAGGCAACGGAGGCCAGCAACAACCGCTCTGATGACGGCCAAGTCCCGCGAGGACTGGCGCTGACAATTGATAAGCTAACGGCTGTTGTTCCGGCGCCGGATACACCACCGGCTGAATTGACCCCATCGGCGCCTGCGCAAACCTTAACGCCACCACCGCTATCATTGGCCCAGCAGCGAGCCATGGCATTTGAGCAGCAAATGCTGGATTACCGTCAGCAGCAGATTATCAGTGCCATGAACAGCGAGACCGTTGTGCAGGTCAGTAATGCCAACCAACATCCAGAGTTCAATACTAATAATCAGTTATCACAACTCGAAGCGCAGACAGCAATGCTTCAGCAACAGCTTGCTAAACAGGCGGGAATGCAGCCGGGAATGGCAACCATAGCCGGCGCGGCGTCCGCATTTGATGGTCAACAGCAAAAACGGGCTTTTATGGCCGAACATCGTCAAACGGATTACTTGGCACATGCCAGGGAAAGCGCTCTCAGTCCGTATGAATTAAAAGTTGGCACCATCATTCCTGCGGTACTCACTAGCGGCATCAACTCTGACTTACCAGGGCAGGTTATCGCCTCAGTCAGTCAAAACGTGTTTGATAGTGCAACGGGGCAGCATCTACTTATTCCGCAAGGCTCAAAACTCTACGGGGTATATGACAGCCAAATTGCCTATGGCCAAAGTCGGGTGCTACTGGCGTGGAGCCGGATAAACTTTCCTAACGGCACCACACTTAACTTAGACACCATGGGAGGCATGGACACTCAAGGCTTTGCTGGATTTGAAGATAAGGTCGATAACCACTACGTCAAAATCTTTGGTAATGCGTTATTGCTGGGGATGATTTCTGGCGCAACTCAAGCCGGTGTAAGCGACAGTGATAGCAACAACCGTAGCGTGAGTGAATCGGTTGCCGATGGCGTCACTCAGCAGTTCGGACAAACAGGCTCGACGCTAATCCAAAAAAACTTAGATGTGCAACCGCGCATTATTATCCGCAACGGCTACCGCTTTAACGTGATGGTCAACAAAGACGTTTTACTCTCGCCCTACCCTTAGCGCCACCCCTTAGCACCACCTGCTTCCTCTTTATTGATTAACAAGGATCACCATGAAACCTTTACTCACGGTTGCGCTACTGTGCGCGCCACTAACGCTGTCTGCCGCCCAATTTGAACGGGAATCGGTTCGCTACGATGACAACGGCAAACCAATCATTAGCGCTCAATTGAAACTAGCGCCGATTAACGCGCGTGTTGCGCAGCAACAAACAACCTTAGAAACAGTGGACACTCACTGGACAAAACCCGCGCTTGAAGACGCTGAGCAAGTCACTAATCCAGATGCGCTCTGGTACGGCGAAGAAACGCTCGCGTCCCCGGTTGTGTATGAGCATACCCACTTCATTCACCCTGACGAACACTATTTTGATGCCATGAATCGCTGGTTAGCCCGGGATGGTTTTAAGCAAGTCGCATGGAGCTTAGACAGTGACACCATGGCAGTGCTCAATAGCGCACCGGCGGGCACCGTTAGCTTTGCGGGCAGCATTCGAACCGTCATGAAGGCACTCAGCCGACAATTGGGTACACCGTTCGAGTTTGTGGAAGACAATATCCGCCCCATGGCCGCGCTGCATCAATTTCATGGCCGCGACGTGCAAATTGCTGAAGTGAAAGGGGCGTCAATCCAGGAGGCTATCGCCTCACTGGCGACGGAATACCAGTGGAATTGGCACGATGACAACTGGCGCTCGCCGCACAACTACACGCTAACCAGCTCGTACCCCATTGTCACCCCGAAAGGCGATATTAACCGCGCACTCACAACGGTACTGAAGGGCTACCCCGTGGACGCTCAACTCCTGAACTCAACTCGCACTCTATTTATTACTGCGCAATAAGGATCATCCATGCGTTTACCTCTATTAATCCTGGCAATAACCGCCGCGCTCAGTGGTTGTATGTCTCAAAACTATCAAGACACCAAGCAAAGCGCTGATGACGTACACGATGAAATCGGTCGGCACTTGGCGCAATCAGCAACGGGCCAAGTGTCTAACATCACTCGCCCACCATTGACGCTAACGCCACTAAAAAGCGAGCGACAAATCCCATGGCTCAATGAATCACTGTCGGTCAATGTCAGCGGCCTACCGCTCTCACTGGTGCTATCGCAAGTGATGGCGGGCGTTGACGCCAATATCTGGTTTGATGGTGATGTGAACCCAAACAAGCTGGTCACACTGTCATTTTCATCAAACCGCCAAGACGTGCTGAATTTGCTCTCACGTGAAACCGGCTACGGCATGAACGCCAGCAAAGACAAGCTTTCAGTCAGCAAGTTTGAATCTGAAACCTTCGTACTCACGTTGCCATCGGGTCAATACAGTGGCCAACTTGGCAGTCAATCAGGAGGCCAAGATACTAAGGTTACGGGCCAGTTTTTAAATACGGCTTACGCCCAGGTTGATATCGTCACTGAAATCAGCCAAGGCATCAAAGCCATTTTAAAAGATGATGATAATGAAGACGAAGACAAGTTAATTGGCAGCGTTGAGGTCATTCCATCCATGACCACGATTGCTGTTCGCACCACCCCTGACCGCATGGTGAGGGTTCGCTCATTAGTGGATTCGTTTGAGGCTGAACTGTCTAAGCAAGTGCTACTCGACATTCGAGTGCTAGAGTTTCGCTCCAACAAAGGCCGCGAGCGCGGCATTGATTGGAACCTTGTCAAAGATATCGGCGGCGGTTCATTGGAATTTTACATTCCTGGCACCAACACCATCACTCAAGGCGGCAGCGCTGGATTGGCCTTTAAAGGCACTGGCAAATGGGATGGCACTACCGCGCTCATTAAGGCGCTAGAGCAGCAAGGCACAGTATCAACAGACACGCCTATCACGGCACTGGTGCTTAACAATCAACCCTCTCGGATTGCTCAAACCCTGACAACCCCGTACCTCTACGAAGTGAAGGCTGAAAACAATGGCGACATAGTGACTGCCAGCGTGACCCGCGCCACGGAAAAAGAAGGTGTGGACATGATGATAACGCCTAAAGTCATGCGTGATTACGTGTGGTTACGCATAGCCGGCAAGCTCACCAAGATTGTGGGTGATAAAGAAGAGGTGGTATATGACGCCCGCCTACGCTTCCTTGATACCCGTGAAAGCGAGCTGAATTTCACCAACAAACTGCGTTATGGCCAAACGGTAGTGATTGGCTCAATCAAGCAAATGACAACCACGGCAGAGCACACTAAACAGTTTGGCATTGACGCGCTCGGCGGCGAAGGCACTCAACTGGCAACCGTAGAAACGCTGGTGTTACTGACACCTAAGCGAGTGGAGTAATGAAACATCAACTGCCACGCTTAGCCTGCCTACCGCTTACCCGTGGCGCGCTTAAGAAACATCGAGCCCTCCATGGCGCCGCGTTTGAGAAAGTCTTTAAAAAAGACGGTAAGCAATACCGCTACTACAGTGACACGGCGGGCGTTTGCCGCGGTGAATACCTGCAGTCACAGCTAACCCCTAGAAACGGTGATTGGGTTGCCATCATTGAATTGCCGGCACAGGGTAAGTGGTACGGACTCCATGCCAATGGTCAATGTGTGCTGCAAGAAAAAATAGCCAGCATTGATACCCTGCTGACAGAGTTCGATTTTGCGCTGCATCAAAGCGAGCGCATTGAATGCCATTGCAGTGACACGCCAGAGCAGTTAACCCTGCTGTTTGGTGACAAGCTCAGCGAGCTTAACGCGTCCATAGATGCAATTCCGTCGCAATACAGCCTATTGCCCGCATCCAACGCAGCGAGCAAATACGGCATGGCCATTGGGGCGCTGAGCTTGTGCGCCCTTGGCGGTTTACTGGCATTTTCGCGTTCAGAGCCGCCACCGGCGCCGCCCATCAACCCATGGGAGCAATGGACGAGCAATTACACCTCAAAAACGCCTGCAGCCCAAACGCTACTGAATAGTGCGCAACTGGTGGCACTAGGATGGTCGCTGCCGATGGATTGGCAACCTAGGCCGGTTATGCAGTCGGGAAATGCGATAACCCTGCCTATTACGCCACGGCCAGGCGCCCAGCGAATGACCATTAAGGCATGGGCCGCGCAGCTTCCTGCCTCATTTACGTTAACGCCGTCGGACAATACGTTCAGTCTTTCCATGACCACGGAACTGCCACACGAAGCCACGCTCTTTATGGTTGGTGGCTACCCTGACAAATTGCATGACCGGCTCAAGCAGTTAGGCGCCAAAGAGGTACTTAACACCACAACCGCCCTAGATAACGGCACTCAAGAATGGCGCTATGAGGTGGCATTCGATAACATTCACGTAACGATGCTGACCACGTTAAGCGAACTATTCAAGGACACCCCAGTGTTCATTGATGGCTTTTCGGTGACAGCGCTTACGCCTCCTTTAATCAACATGACGATGACGTTAACACTCGTCGGCAAATAAGGATTTTTATGTCAACTACGACCCCCCAACCGCCGCTGCTCGACAATAAACGCAAAGTGTTAATTGGTATTTCAGCGACAATGCTTATTGCCGCAGTGGGGACGCTTGCCTACGGCGAACTAAGCACACCCTTGGCCGCGCCAGCGTACCCAAGCGCGGACTTAACCGCGTTCAATAATAGTGAGCTTACCGGTAGTGAGTTCGGTAGCAATGCTTATGCTGACTTACCAATAATGAGCCAAAGCGCTGAAGCTCAAGCCCCTGCGCAACAATTGCTCAATGACCCGCTGCCAAAATCTGCGGAGCTGATTTTATTGTTAAGCGAACAAATCCAACTCAATGGATTGCGCGAAACGGCAAACAAAACGGCCCTCGCGGCCCAAGAGTCGGCCGATGCCTTAAACGGTAAAACCCAGAGCCCAAGCCAGCTAGATAAGCTATTTGACAACACGGACACTCAACAGCAACCGGCTAACACCCTCGACAGCCTCTCAATCAAAAGCCTGGTGCAAACCAATCAAGGTGTGAGTGGGTTTGTGAGTCTGGCAGGGGAATTAATCCCTATCAGGCAAGGAACGCAGATTGGTGATATTCGTGTCGTGGGAATGACGTCGCAATACGTTGATTTCTCTTATCGTGGCAACGTGACTCGCAAATACCAGGGGTAAACAACATGGAGGAACACCACGTTATTATCAACCCGCAATTGCGCACTTGGTACTTTGAAGAGCGCAAGGTGCTGGCGCTGGGTAATGGTGAAATCATTGTCAGTGACTACCATGCCAGTAATCTAAACAAAATCCGCGACTACATTCAGCAATCAGAGCAGCTTAATGGCGGGCGCTTCTTTGGTCAGCACTTGCCAGTGCGCCTCGTTGACCAAACGCACATTGATGCGGCGTTTTCAGAGGCGGCGGGCTTGCAGCAACATGCGGACGCCATTGAAGAGGTGCTATCAGATATCGGTGAGCGCTTTAAACGGTTACAGCAAACCGCAGTAGACTGGGGCAGCTCAGATATTCACATTGAGCTCTATGAGCATGAAGTGCAGTTCTACGCTCGCGTTGATGGACGCCGGGTTCAATTGGCGGAAACCATGCCAGACCATAGTCATGGCGAGCAATTATTTGCCTACATATTCACATCAAAAGCAACGTCAAAAGATGACGACTATGTGGCAAGTAAATCCAACAATGGCCAACTTGAGCAATTATTGCTGTGCCCTAGTGATGATGGCCAATCAAAAAGGCCACGCCTAACCTTGTGGCGAGCCAGCTACATTCCCACCAAAGGCGGCGGCAAAATCACTCTGCGCTGGCTAAATGGCCAACAATACATTCCCAGACTAGAAACACTAGGCTGGACGGATGGCCATATTGCCGCGCTGCGGCAATTCATGAAAAGCCCCTCTGGCGTGTGCATTTTGGCCGGCAAAACCGGTAGCGGCAAAACCACTGCTATTGCCTCCATTTTGAGTGAAATAGCCAAAGAGCGCTCAGTGCAAACACTGGAAGACCCGCCAGAGTTTAACTTAGGCATTCCACAAACAACGGTGAGCGGCGACAAGCACGGTGAGCAAGGGTTTGCGCTCTACTCCAAAGTGCTGCTTCGCCATGACGTTGAAGTGGAAATGCACGGTGAAGTACGCGACCACGCCGGCGCCATGGAAGTTACGAGAAAGGGGGAAACCGGGCAGCTAATTTTCACCACCTTGCACACCTCAAGCGCCACGGGTATCGCGCACACGCTATCTGAGCAATTAAATGTGCCCGCATCAGTCGTTTCGGCGCCAGGTTTGATGGGCATTTGGGCCTATCAAACCCTGGTAAGAACCTTGTGCCCACACTGCAAGCTCACTGATGACGAAGCGATAGGAGCTTATGACACCAATGAGCTTGGTAATAGCTGGCTCGATGCCAGCGCTGCGCTGGATGAACTCATGGGCGAAACAGCGCGTGAGCATGTGCGCTGGCGTAATCCTGATGGCTGCGAGCACTGCAACCAGGGCGAAAAAGGCCGTACAGCCTTGCTAGAAATGATTGTTCTTGATGATAACGACCGCCACTTCATTCTCAACAAGGACTACCTCAATTGGCAACTGCATTTGCAGGGAAAAGGCTACAAGACGGTGCGTGACCATGCGCTTAGCAAAGTTAAACGGGGTGACGTGGACTTAATTACGGCAGCCGGCAAAGTGAATCAGCTTATTGCCCAATCATCCACGGACATTTACGCCACCTTTACCATGTAAGGAGCCCTTTGTGAGCTGGAAATTTAACGATAAGAAACAACTCAAGCTGCTCGACAACATGTATCGGTTAACGACTGCGGGACTCAAGCAGCGAGACATTGCGGCGCAAATTGCCACCTACGGCAGCGCAATAGAGCAACGTATCGCCGCCGACCTGCTGACAGGCATTGATAGCGGCAATGGCTTTGCAGCGGGGCTCAAGCCTTGGATAGACCGTTTATCCTGGCAAGCCCTGATTGCGGGCGAGAAAGCGGGTGACTTAGCCGGCGGATTGAATAACGCACTTCTGACGCTGAGAACCCGCGCAGCCTCAACCAGTGAACTCGCTAAATCACTAGCCAAACCCGTGATTGGGGTGAGCTTCATTCTGACAGCATCCGCAGGATTGGCTGACGGCTTATTTCCAAAGTTTGGCGCCATGGTGCCAATGAACCGTTGGGATAGTGTGACGGTTTATGCGTATGACTTTGGCATGTTTTGGCAACAGTGGGGATTAGCGCTCGGGGCAATAGCCACCGCGCTATTGATTGGAGTGTCTATCTCATTACCACTACTGACAGGTGCCTGGCGTCAACGCCTAGACTCCCTGCCGATTTATCGCCAATACCGCCTGATTCAAACCACCTCATTGCTGCATTCCTTGGGCAATTTAACCGCCGCCCACTATGGGTTGCTCGACTCACTGCTTAGCATTAAACAACATGCCTCCCCTTACTTGACTTGGCACATCAATCGAATGATTAACCATGTTCACGAAGGGCGCATTAACCTGGGCGATATCTTAGATACGGGATTACTTAGCCCAAGCGAGCAGTCCACGCTAAAACTGCTGGGGCAGATAGGTAATAGCTCCACAATTTTGCTGCGAAGCGCTGACATACATCATGCCATCATCACCGATGAATTGGCCATGTTAAAAAGTGTCGGCACGGATGCCATAAAAATTACAGGCGCAAGTATCGGGGCGCTCATGGCCGCAGGCATTGGCATGCTAGTACTGAGCGTTGCCACCAACATCACTTTGTAATCAGCGTTTCGCCTCGGCAATCAACCTCCACCAATTTCCACAATTTCCACAATTTCCACAATTCCCACTAATCACCCTTTTATCTTTGCGCCACAAGGCACAAAGACCATTAATAATGAGTAAAACATATGAAAAAGTTACAAATTCAAGTTTCACGCAAGCAAGACACCAAAAACGTATTCGCCAATAAACAACGCGGCGCCAGTACCGTGGACGTCATGATAGCCGCAGGCTTTATCATTGGTGCCATCTTGATGACCGTCATGATTGTGCCGAAGGTGCAAGACGCCATGACCATTTCAAGCTTCCAGCGCGACGCTTCAACCATCCAAAGCGCGGTGCTTCGTTGGAAAAAAGCGCGTTCCAATTACACCGGCGTGACCCTGACAGAGCTCTGCAATCAAAACATCTTAACCAAAGGCGGTACGATTTGTGGCAAGACCAATAACGGCCTTGCGACCAACCCGTTCGGCGGTAACTGGACGGTGAAGGCCAACAGCAACCCAGGGCTATTTGATATCGTTGCCACACTGCCTAATAACCCAGATTCTATCGCAGAAGTGGCCGACACCATGGCGCCTATTACTCGCGGTAACTGCCAGAGCGCAACGGGTTGCGCCACACTGCAAGCATCAGGCACCACCTTAACCATGACCTTCTAAGGATTACCATGAAATCAAGCCAGCGTGGTGCATCCACGCTGGATTTGCTTATTACGTTTGGTTTTGCGACTGCATTGCTTCTCCTGTTACTTCCCGCCACCTACGACACGTTTAAATACACAGTTAAGGCGCAGTCCTTAAAAAATGGGGTCGCCCAAGTCACGCAAGCCAGCGAGATTTGGTACGGAAAAGAAATCATGAGAACGCGGTGCTTAACACTGCAACAACCGCTCACCATCAACACGCTAATCAATGCCGGATTGGTGGATAGGCAAATCCAAAATCACGACTGGACATTCGCAGTCAGCACCATCAATAGCAGTAGCCCTCGATGGCAGCGACCCACCCGAACCGTCATCACAGTCACCATTCCAAACGAGTCCCTGCGCAGCGCCATGCAGCAAGCATTATCCCCGCAAGGGATAAGCAACACTGGCCTCGTTTTTAATGCCCCGATGCAAAGTGACATGACTGACACTTTGGCCATTATTGACCGCAGCACAGGATGCCTTCAATGAACAGACAAGCACCCAAGCGACACCAGCGCGGCGTGGTTGGCGTACTTTCATTTTTAATTTGTTTGAGTTTTTTAAGCCTATTATTTTTGGAGTTCGCGACAGCTAAAACAAGGGAACAGAAACTATCACAAGCCGCACCGTTTTACGACCGAATGAAACACATAATCCAACAGATTAATGCGTATCAAATGGATCAGGTAGGGCGTGGCCTCGCCACAGTGAACTCGCTCGGTATTTTTCCACATGCGTGGTCATTACTAGAACCGAACTACTTACCGCAGTTGTGATTACAGCGACGAACAAAAGGGCATTTGCTTACCTAGCCGCAAAACCCCTTGGGGCACTGAAATGCAGATTAAGTCGGGCTACAGCGCTGACGCTAATCGCTTTCCGCAAATGACTATCAGCATTCCGATGCAGCCTAAAAACGATATGTTTGCATTGGAACGTGATGCCTATATCAGCGCACTAGGCAAATTCCCAGGCACAAGAATGGATGAAAGCAAGAATGCTATTCTACTGGTGATATCACGGCTAGATAACGCCATTCAGCACGATGGACTTCGTTAAGCGGTCGGGAATAACTCAACACTAACTGGCGACTGGGATACCGGTGGGAAATTTGCGATTACCAATGCCAAAGACGTGATGATCAGGAATCACGACGGTTCACAACGCAATTTAGCTACCGCCGTGATTGACACCTTTGTCGCTAAACATGGCGATAGAGTCAATAAACCTAAATGCCCTACGCATTTAAAGCCTGATATCCAGGTTGCAATTAAAGGGGTATTTCCGCACAGCGAGGCAAATCGATTCAACGAAGTGAGTATGCAAAAAGCCTACACCACGCCATACACAAACTACTGGGTCATCGGATTAGATTATTACGCCGTCAATAAAATCAGCAGCAAATGGGTGTTTATGCATGACGGTGAAGTCAGCGTCAGCCTCCGCTGCATACCTAACTAAGGATCATTAAATGAAAAAAATCACTATTGCCCTACTGGGCATCATGCTAGCAGCACCAACGCTCGCCAATGATGAAAAAGTCACCTTCGAAAAAGGGATCGCCAGCGCTAAAAAAAACCTGCACGGTAAAACCATTACCCCAGAAGAAACTATTGCTACATGGAACAAATACGCGATAATACCTGAAAGCTCAGGCGGTGGTAGCGGCACTGTCGAAGAGTTTACGATAGATTCAAACGTCGATGGAGCGAAAGCAAAGCGACTAAAACCTGTCTCAACCCATATTTGCACGCTTGGCCAGGTCGCAGGGGAATACCACCGCGGACTCAAGGCGGTTGATGTCCGAGTCCAAAAAAACAGTTCTGATGGTTATTGGTATTTGTTCGCGGATGGCTACAGTTCTCACAACTACGGCAAGGCCATTTGCTGGTCTAAATAACCATAAAAAGGCTGCTGCGGCAGCCTATCCCCACTGACCATTGAACGGTTTTTTCGATCACACAATGAAGAATATTTAGGCATTCAGATCACCCTTGATGAACATCACTAAAACCGCATAGAAAGGGATATAGTTGTTGTTTTTCAACCAAATGAGATCATACTAAGCACAACAAACAAAAAGGATGCAGACTGATGAAAAAATCATTACTAACCATGGCGTTAGCCACTTTATTAAGCCCTGCCATGGCCATTGAGAATGGTCAAATTGAATCAGCGTCAGCATTCCCGTCGCTAGTTGAAATGAACTGCACTGGCACAATAATCGCGGGTAAATGGGTGCTTACCGCAGCCCACTGCTCTTGGCCGAGCTCCGGTGGCATAAAACCGGTGAATTTAGTGGGCGCCCAAACCCATGGCGACTCATTCATTATTGACCCTCTCAAAGACGTGGTATTCAATGCTGGCGTAGCTAGTGATATCGCGTTATGGGAACTGAGTGAAACACCGTTATTCGACAAGACATTATTCTTATCTAATGATTATGTGGAACGCAATTTAACTTCCACGTTCACCATCTATGGGTTTGGGCAAACCCAACAGCAATTACACAGCGCCACCTATAGTATCGACAATTATTTACACGAAGATGATGAACTCCTATTTTTCAGAGCCTCAACCAAAGCTAACTCTATATCTGGCGACTCTGGCGCCCCATATTTACTCAATGGAAAGATCGCCGCTATACACAACGGTTCGGCAATAAAAGAACCCCCTTTAGGTCTAGAAGGCGAAAACTATCACGGCACTTCAGCGAGTCGCATATCCTTCGCCCAAGATTGGATCTTGGAAACAGTCAACGCCTGGCATTACCCAACAATTGCAACGGTTGCGGCGGGTCAAAGCAAGACGATTGAAGTGCAATCATTGCACATGAACGCAGTGGTTGATTCAGCCTCACCCACCGGCGACATTGAAATTGATATCGCAAACTCTTCTTGCATCAATGGCGGGGCACAAATTCAGCCATTTGATATTTGTACGTACACGTTTACCAGCAAAGATGGCTATGAAGCGACGTTAGATTTAGGCAATGACCAACTTATCATTATTAATAAAGGCAAAGGGCCGACAGTAACGCCGCCTACGCCAGAGCCTGAAGCGGGCGGGAGTAGTGGTGGCAGCGCGGGTTGGTTAAGCCTTTTAGGTTTGTTGGCGTTGGCGTATCGCCGCAAAGGCAAACAACCCGTGTTGAATCAATGACGTTAGATAACTTGATACTAGGTGGATTCATGGTATGGATGGTGTACCTACTATGGACGGCCGCCAAGCAGATTAAATAGCAAATTTCGATGTTAAACTAGCTCACTTATTGGTGGGCTTTTTTGTGCGCGTTTGGGACTGATTATGATTTTATCGCTGCTTTTACCTTTTGTGTTTGCTGTTATTCTGAGCTTTTTACTGGTTATTGCTTTGCAAGTGTTACCTGCGACGCGTGTATTTAAAAAACCGCCTTATTTAGTTAGCCAAGGCTTTTTGCGCTGCCGGGCTGACATGTTTATGCGGGTAGCCTTACTGGCTGCGGCAGGGGCAACACCTACGCTACTGGTTACGACAAACACCTCAGCCTCATTATGGTTGCTTGCATTAATCTGCGTTCCGCTGGTGATTAGCTTAGCACCCAGTATTGAATGGCAATTGCGCAAAGACGCTAAGTTGGCATTTTGCAAACCTGTGGGAAGCACGGTGACTACGGTTCACTTACGCAACCCATTTCAACCCTTCGACCTTCGCACTTACCAAGAACTACTTGAACTGGTTGAGGTATTACCTAAAGCGCATGGTGTCACCAAGTTACGGTTAAGCTCACCGATGTTTTACCACCCAAGTGGGGCACTACGCAGCTTTGCGTCATTAGAAAAACAACTTCACAAACTGGGCGCCAGTTTGCACCACTCGCCATCGAGTGACAGCCATGTATTTGGCAAGCTTTGTATAAAGATTCATGCCACACAACACCCAGAAAAACTGAGTCAGATTGATTTACAGCGTTGGTATCAGCTCGATATCACGCTGAACGACGAAAACATTTCCCCTAAATAGCTATTCTTAAATCAAGGAGCATCTTTTGCAGCCCACACAACCTTATGCCCGCTACCGCACTGCATTGCAATGCCTGCGCTTACTACAGCAACGCGGTTATATCCCTGCTCAATCAGATGCATGGTGGCAAGAAGTTGAACGGCAACATCGTCCGCTTGCGCTTTACAGGGGCTTACCCAAAAAGCAGCAAGAACTTCCGAATGATGCCATTACACTCTGCGTCCGCGTCGATGTTGAGATGGAAGGCCGTGAACAGAGTAAAACCTTTTCACTGCAACAACTTATTACCACGCTAGAAATAGGTATTAGCACGTACTGCATTCCACCATTTGCTTATGATTGGTTAATTGCCATCAAAAAGCAGTATCCTAATATCACCCTTGTTGATTTTCAGTAGATTGCACCACAATGGCCAATGAACTTAATTCATCCACATACAACCGCACCATCGTAAGAAACACCGGAAAACCAAAGAGCCCACCTCAAAAGCAATCAGCCAAAAATGAGCAGTATGCCATCGCCCGCAAACGCGTAGAGAAACTCAGGGAGCGAGCAGAGCTAGCGGAGGCATTGGGCATCCCCATACATGAACTAGAGGACTTCTAATGACAACTATCAGCGACAAGGTATCAGTCATCGGCTGGTCACTCGTCACTTTCATTGCACTTAGCTTAGCGGCGTACAGTTACGGCTACCGGCTCAATACGAGCCAGTCCTACCCACCGGGTTTGTATGTCATTGACGCCGTTAAATCAAACTACCAAGTGAATGACCGGGTGTTGCTTTGCCCGCCGGTTCATAACAGCATCAAGGACGCCATTCGTCGAGGCTATCTTGCACCAGGGTATTGCGACAGTGGTAGCGTCCCAATGATAAAAAGCATTGCGGCAGTCAGCGGCGACGCAGTTACGCTTAACGATGAAGTTGTTATTCGTGACAAGGCATTACCTGGTAGCACCATTCAATATCACGATAGTCAGGGGTTGGCGTTAACACCGTACCGGCACCATGGTAAATCACGCTTTTGGGTGCCTTCTGGAAATGTATTTGTGCATTCTTTCTACGCCCCAAGCGACAGCTTTGATAGTCGCTATTTTGGCCCAGCGCCAACCGCCAATATTCTGGGGACCATCAAACCAGTAATATTACTGTCTGACTTACAAAACTTTTTTACCGCACAACCTTAAAGCCACCATTCGCTAAACACGTATAACCACCACACCTTTTATACCTAACCGCATTCCATCACTGGAACGTGCGCGGCCAGGTATTACCTATTGCTAGGCCAACACTATGACCGATAAATACAACAACACCATTAAGGCACAAAGTCGCACTCAGCAAAAATACCCCAACGCGTTGCCATTAACGGCCTGCGCACTTTCAATACCATTATCACTGCAAATAGCCACTCAACGCTTTGCTGAAAACTTTGGCTACCAAGCGGTGCTGGGTAGCAACATCGACGGCTGGTATGCACCATGGAAGATTATCCAATGGTTTCATCAATATTATGCTGTATACCCTACTCAGACCATGAGTGCTGCCACCATGGCCATTCCCCCCTTGATGGCCACAATGGCAAGTGTTCTTGCCTATAAGCTCTGGCAACAAACCCGAGCAAAGTCCAAAAGCTATCTACACGGCAGCGCGCGCTGGGCCAATAAGCAAGACATTATCAATGCAGGTTTATTACCGGAAGCTGGCACAGCAGATAAAGAGGGGGTGATTGTTGGCTCGTGGATAGACCCCAAAGGCAAACAACACTACCTAGTTCACACCGGGGCAGAGCATATATTGTGTTACGCCCCCACGCGCTCAGGCAAGGGCATTGGGCTAGTGATACCAACATTACTAACCTGGCAGCACAGCGCCCTCATTACTGACCTTAAAGGCGAGCTGTGGGCGCTGACCGCAGGCTACCGCAAACACATAGGCCAGCACTGCCTGAAGTTTGAGCCGGCCAGTCGCAATACCGTGTGCTGGAATCCCTTAGAAGAGATTCGTGTTGGCACTGATTTTGAGACCGGTGACATTCAAAACATATGTACCTTGATTGTTGACCCTGAAGGTAAAGGACTAAAAGACCACTGGCAAAAAACCAGCTTTTCACTGCTCTGCGGATTAGTGGCACACATCATTTATAAAAGCATCAAAGCCGAGACTGTCGCCACCCTGCCCATGCTAGATGCGATTCTTGCCTCACCCAATCGCAATATCAGCGAGCTATGGACCGAAATGGTGGACTTCGCTCACACGGAAGACAAAGAAACTGGGGAGATATGGACTCACCCCTTAGTAGCCGCCGCAGGCCAAGACATGATTGACCGTGAAGAGCGCGAAGCCGGCTCAGTATTATCATCGGTAAAAAGCTACTTGGTGCTCTACCGTGACCCAGTAGTCGCCGCCGCTATCGGCAAGTCTGAATTTAAAATCAGAGACCTAATGAACTCTGATAAACCGGTTAGCTTGTACTTGGTGACTCAACCCACCGACAAAGACCGCCTAAAGCCATTAATCCGTATCATGATGAACATGATAGTGAGATTGCTGGCCGACGGTTTAGAGTTCAAAGATGGCCGTCCCATTGCCAATTACAACTTTAGATTATTGGGAATGATTGACGAGTTTCCGTCACTGGGTAAGCTCGATATTCTTCAAGAGTCACTGGCGTTCGTTGCCGGCTACGGTATTAAGTTCTACCTAATCACCCAAGACTTAAATCAACTTAAAAGCCCCGAAACGGGTTACGGCAAAGACGAGCAAATCACATCAAACTGCCACATTCAAAACGCCTACCCACCTGGGCGCATTGAAACGGCTGAACACCTAGCTCGATGCACCGGCGAAACCACGATTATGCAAAAGCAGATATCCACCTCAAGCAAGGGCTGGATTGGTGGAACGAGTACCAGCGTAAATTACCAACC